>CALYVE010000107.1 GCA_945492935.1 uncultured Lachnospiraceae bacterium | reverse complement strand
GCCACGCCATGACGTTTGTACCCTATAAAGGTTGCACAGTTTATTGCAATCGGTCCCGGAGTCGACTCCGCGATTGTAATGATATCCAGAAATTCTTCCTTTTGTATCCATTGCTTTGTTCGGACAAGCTCATCTTCAAGAAGGGCAATCATCGCATATCCGCCACCAAATGTAAATGCACCGATTTTTAGAAATGTCAAAAATAAACTAACCATTGTAAACAACCTTTTGTTCGATCTATTTCTTTGCCAAATCTTTCATCTCTTTGACAAGTTTTTTGTCAGCCTTTACCTCACCGTAGCGAACGCTTGCATAAAGGTCTGACAGGGCTTTGATATCACCGAGTTCTTCCCGCTTCATCAGCATTTCATAATCGCGCACGGTCTTGTAATCATTAATATCAATCATATTCTTATGCTTCAAAATACGATTGCGATATAGCTTACGAATCTTCGACTCCGCAGTCGACGGTTCAGATTTCATCGAATATGTCTCCCGCTTTTCCGCCACCTCAACATATTCATCCGCACGTTCAAGCAAATCCCCGATATGCTGTTTTTTAAGCAATAGCCTGCGTCCCAGCATTCGAATAAGTTTGTATATAACATATAATATTACAGCTATCAATGCAACTATAATAAGCATTTCAAGAATCTGCCCAAGTCTGTTTGTTCCTTCCTCCTGAATCTGCTGCTTTGCCGCAGAATAAACTGCCCCTTCTTTCCCATTCTCCGTAAATGCATTTATAAAACTGCCCATCAGGTAAATGATTCCGAATAATATCAGTAAAGCTGCCGAAGCAAGTCCTTTCCATATCGGAAGAGAGTTTCCGTCTACACCAAACAGATTTATTATAACAATTGCAACCAAAAGTGCAAAAAGGATTCCAACGACAAACATAGAATTCGTAAATACAACCCTCTTAACCGGGATTCCTGTAATAGAGCTTGTTCGATCTATATAGATTTGCAATCCATCCAGATAAACGGAAACAAGGAACAAAAAGAGCATTACTACCGGTAGGATATAACAGCTTCGAATGAGCATTTCATTTCCGATGTAATAGGCATACAAATTCATAAGAAAAACAACAACCAGCTGTGCAATCGGAAATCCGGTTTTCCTTGTTTGAACCGGTTTGTTTATGTTGACTATAGTGGATACGAATAACACAACTGCAATGGTTGCCAATAACACACGTATCTCAATCAGATTCGGAAGTGCAACTGCAGCCCCGATAATCATAATGTGAACGCTAATCACAGCCGGCATATTTTTTATAATTGTAGTCACAGCATACGACACAATATAAAAGGCCACTATTTCGCCAATATATTGAGGTTCAAACTGCTTATCAACATACACAGCACAAAAGGTATGTGCAAGCATCAGTGTAAATAATAAGTTAAAAAGCATGCGCAGCAACGAGCGCACAATTTCTAATTTACGCTCCATTATACTTCACCTGCCATTCATAAATATAGTCTCGACTCGCAGAAAATCCATACTTGTTGTAATATGGTACAATCATGCGAACCGGAATATCATGTTCCTGCAAATAATCGATTTTCTCAAGCAAATCTTCTCTGCAATACGGAGAAATAATTACATAGGAAACATTTTTTTCTTTTGCCAAAATGGCCCGCTCAAGAATTTCTATAAACTTATCATAGCCGGCATATCCGTCAATTCGTGCTAGGCAACGGTTAATTGTACGTTGATGTTCTATGGAAGAACCTTGTTCAACAGCACTTAACGTTTTGGAAACTTTATCAAGTGCATTTGATTCAAACATAACCGGAACATTTTCCTGCAAATACCGCCCACACAGCTCAGAAGCAAGGCCAATGCTTTCCTCCTGAAGGCCCTCCGGTCTGTCCATAGAATAAGACTCCATATTAAGCAAAATCTTAATGCACTGATCCGAGCTGTACTGATACTGGTTTAC
This sequence comes from uncultured Lachnospiraceae bacterium, assembly GCA_945492935.1. GTDB lineage: Bacteria > Bacillota > Clostridia > Lachnospirales > Lachnospiraceae > Coprococcus_C. The sequence goes on along the minus strand of CALYVE010000107.1, from coordinate 4,444 downwards.
CATCAGAGCCCCTGTGCGCGCAGACGCCTTCCAGTTTACCCTTCTCATCGCATCCCCGTATGTATATTCTCGTATTCCGCTAAAGACAAATGGGTCCTCCAGAAGATTTTTACGGACCTGAAGATCGCCCATAAGTGTCATACTGAGTGTATCAATCTGCTCCCCTACAATCGGAGCCGGATGCACATGAAGATTTGTATGGTTCTTCACTTTTTGGGCAAAAAATCCAAGCAGGAAGAAATCCTTCGCAACAAGCTCCACGGAAGGGATTTCATAATACCCTCTTTTTTGCGCACAAAAATCAAGCTGTCTTGTAATTTTCTGGTTTCCCAGAACACAAAAGACATCATTTCTATAATAGCCGTCTGTTACCACTGAATTGTCAAGATTTTCAAATACAAGACTTCGATCAACCGAAAACTTGGCATGAAGAACGGGAAGCGGTAAAGACTTTGCATTATTGATTGTCTCAATTAAAACATTTTTGTCTCCGACGGAACAATCATAATCACGAAATCGGACAGCAACATTAAGCTTGCTCTTCCAGTTGTTCCGATAAAGCGAATGCTGTATACGATAAATCACATACGCTATAATAATCGCAAGAAAAAGCCTCATTTATTTCTCCCAACTCTCAACCGGAACCTTAACAGTCACTACAACCTCATTTACCAGATCATAATTCTTTTTGTATTGATTCTGGCTTCCGACTGCAATAATACGATGACCAAAAATACGAGGTGCAAGCTTCTTAACGTCATCCGGCTCAACATAGTTTCGACCGGACATGGCTGCATATGCCTGTGCACTTTTAACCATCGCAAGAATACCTCGTGTGCTGACACCCGCCTGCACGCGACTATTCTCTCGAAGTGCAAATACAATATCAACGATGTATTTCCGAATATCCTGATGCACAAATACCTTGCTGATTCGCTCCTGTGCCTGAATCAATTGTTCCATGTCACACACCGCCTCAAGTGTGTTAAGCGGTGAATTCTCTATATAGCAATCAATAATGCTAAGCTCGTGTTCCTTCGTAGATTTACCCATATCAAGCTTCATAAGGAAACGGTCGAGTTGTGCTTCCGGAAGCGGAAATGTTCCGATTGTCTCCAATGGATTTTCAGTTGCTATTACCAAAAACGGTCTCGCAAGCTGCATTGTCTCTCCATCGATTGTAACCTGACGCTCCTCCATAGCCTCAAGCAGGCTAGACTGTGTTCGCGGCGTTGCTCGGTTAATCTCATCGGCAAGCAGAACATTTGTAAAAACAGGTCCCTTCGAAAGAACAAACTGCTGCTCCTTCTGATTGTAAATACTAAGACCGGTAATATCCGAAGGCAGCAAATCCGGTGTAAACTGCACACGCTTAAAATCGCCGTTCATGCTCTTCGCAAACGCTTTCGCAAGCATCGTTTTACCTGTGCCTGGCTGATCCTCAATCAACACATGACCGCCTGCCAGAATGGCAGTCAAAATATAATCGATTGTATCCTCGGCACCCAGTATTACCTTAGATACATTGTCTCTAAGCTTATCCACAAGTTCCTTTACTTCCTGCATATAATTCCTCCCCTGCAACGGGATATTCCCTCCCATACGGAACAAATCCCATCCTTACATAATCCGATTTTATTCTATACTCTTATTTTACCAAAAAATGCATCTGATTTGTATCAATTCATTGCACAAAGTTTCTGTCAAGTAATCGTTGGCACGATTCTTACCCGGACGCTTTCTTCACGGTGATGGTTCCATTCCGGGACCGCTCTCGCTTAGTTGCTCCGCGTAGCAGTACTAAATTCGCGCAATGCACTCATTAAGTACTGACGGTCGCAAATGTCCCTACATGGAATCCATCATCCGCTTTCGAAAGCTGTTTGTTCTAGAATACTCACATATCTTTTTCTATTCTATCTGCCACTACCTGTTCAAACACCGGCATCTTGAGTTTTGATGTTACCTCATTTAATCCAAATAATAAACCAAAAACAGTTGACTATCTCAACTAAAATGATATAAAATGTTAACCATAAATGCAATATGGTTTACATTTGCATTTTACATTTTACGTTTTATATTTTGAATTTTACTCCAACAAACACGACGGAAATTTTTCATAAATAACAAAAAGGAGATACATATGAATTTACTTACACTTGCGAAAGAAATAATAAACGGGAAACGGCTTAACAGAACGGACGATTTATCCTTCTTCATAAGCTGCGATCTTGACACCCTCTGCAAGGGTGCTGACATGATTCGGGAACATTTTTGCAAAGAGTACGTTGATCTTTGTTCTATCATCAACGGTCGAAGCGGCCGTTGCCCGGAAGACTGCAAATATTGTGCACAATCTGCACATAACCATACCGACTGCGAGGTATATGATTTTCTTCCGGAAGAAAAAATCGTTGAAGCCTGCAAAATGAACGAGCGGGAAGGTGTGCATCGTTTTTCCATCGTGACATCCGGCAAAGCACTTTCCGGCGAAGAGTTTGAGAAAGCCATTCATGCTTACGAAACAATGCACCGAGAGTGCAAAATCGACCTTTGCGCCTCAATGGGTTTTCTGACAAAAGAGCAGTTAATCCGACTTCGCGAGGCCGGTGTCACAAGCTACCACCACAACATTGAAACATCAAAGCGTTATTTTCCATACATTTGTACAACACACACTTACGAACAAAAAATCGAAACATTAAAGCTCGTCAAAGAAATCGGTATGTGTGCCTGTTCCGGTGGTATTATCGGCATGGGCGAGACATGGGAGGACCGTCTTGATATGGCAATCAGCCTTGCAGAATTAGAAATAGATTCCATTCCAATAAACGCACTGATGCCAATCAAGGGAACACCATTTGAAAATTTAGAACGTATCTCAGAAGAAGATATTTTACGAACCATTGCCTTTTTCAGATATATCAATCCTGAAGCGAACATTCGACTTGCAGCAGGACGTGCATTAATAAAAAATGATGGCGAACGAGCCTTTGTTGGAGGCGCATCCGCCACAATTACAGGAAATATGCTTACAACTGTAGCTTGTGCTACAATAAGGAGCGATAAACAAATGTTAGCAAGGCTCGGTCGTGATGCCGTACCGGACTACATGAAGTAGTTAGAAATACCACAGGTAACGATCTAAGGTTGGTTCGAAATAGATAATCGAACCATCTAAGGCGTTACATGCAATGACAGCAATTGTTTCACTTGTGCCAGTCTTGACATAATATACCCAAGCCGGAATATTAACATACTGCTTATCATATTGAACAGTAATATATTCAAATTTTATCCTATTTATTTCGCTATAACTTTCAAGCGTATTTTCAACTGCATTTTTTACAGATTCATTCGCAGCATCGAAAGTAATTAAAGTTGTTTCGTCACTCATTGTTGTTCCGACTTCGTATAATTTCCCGAATCTTACAGCTGTTATTCCTGTGCTGTCAACATCTATCTGAATCACCGGTTGTTCGGCAAACTCCGACATTTCGCAGTCCGGGTCATATTCGGTAGTTGCACGTGTATATATTGTAAATGCATTCTCTAATCCATCAATAACAGGAACATATTCAAAACGATAGCCATCTAAAATCGGAGAATCATCCATTTCTTTTGCCCCTCTTGCAAGAAAGGTTTGAACAAGCTGGTAATCATCGAATCCACCGGACAAAATGAAGTCATTTGCCAATGCTTCGGCTTGTTCCCTGTTGCATACATTTTCACCAAATGTATCGGTAACGGCTGCCTGTTCCGGCAAATGATATCCTATTTTTTCCGGTGTACAGCCAATCTTATAAAGATACAAATCCTTATAATAATTTGTGTTTATATAAAACAATTCATATTCTTCGCCATTGATTTTTCCCTGAATTCTTGCTGTCTCTCCCGGTTCACCATTCACCAGTGTTTTAAAAATAACATCGTCAATATTGTACTCCTCATTAAGATACGCATTTTCATATATTGCTACAAGAATATTTTGATAAAGCATAGAGTCCCCGCATACAACATCACCATTTTTATCCCTAATTTCTTTGTTAAGCTGGTCAAGATATTCCTTTTCTTCGTTCAATTCCGAAATCGAACAAAGCCACACCGGCTTTTTCACGGTATATTCTCCATCGTCAAATATTTTTTTTGACAAATCCAAAAGGTAATCTTTATCGATTGTGATTTCCTGCATATTAAACACATTGACTTTATTCGGATAATCAGAAATCACATCCGCATCAACATTAAATTTGTTGCCAGCCCCTTTTAAATCTATACTATACTGTACATGCTCCGGTGTCTGATTGTTTTCATTTTCAACTGCGTTTGCATCTCCCCCGTCAATCGTATTTGTCACTGTCGTTTGACCATCTTGTATAGCATTAAAATCATCTTCAACGCCTTTCTTTTTTCCGCAGCCAGACAACAGCACGAAAAAAAG
>CALYVE010000106.1 GCA_945492935.1 uncultured Lachnospiraceae bacterium | reverse complement strand
TAATCATAATCCGATATTTTTTAATATATTGAAGTACACGACAAAGAATGTCCTTCTGACCGTTTTTCTTATGATTAGGCATGTGCAACCACCTCCTCTTTGTTTTGCGAAGAATAGATTTCTTTGTACACTTCACAGTTTTTCAAGAGGTCATCATGTTTCCCGATGCCAACAACTTTACCATCATCTAATACCACAATCTGATCCGCATTCATAATAGATGCCGTACGTTGCGACACAATAAATACGGTTGTATGGTCGGTCTTTTCCGCAATCGCCTTACGCAAAGCTGCATCTGTTGCATAATCAAGCGCCGAAGAGCTGTCATCCAAAATAAGAATTTCCGGTTTTTTTACAAGTGCACGTGCAATGGTAAGTCTTTGCTTCTGACCGCCTGATAAGTTTTTGGCACCCTGATTCAGCTCGTACAGTATGCCACCCTCTTTGCTGTCAACGAATTCTTTTGCCTGTGCTATTTCAAGTGCAAGATTGATTTCCTCATTTGTTGCGTCTTTCTTACCCCAACGAATATTATCTGCTATTGTTCCGGAAAACAAAACAGCCTTCTGGGGAACAACTCCGATTTTGTCAATCAGCTGCTGTTTTGGATACTTTTTTATATCGACTCCGTCAATCAATATTTGACCTTCCGTACAGTCATAAAATCGCGGAATCATATTGACAAAAGTTGATTTGCCGGAGCCTGTACCTCCGATAATTCCAATCGTCTCACCACGTGCCACAGATAGATTCACGTCCTCAATGGACGACTCCTTTGCATTCGCATATGTGAGTCCAGCATGAACAAACTGCACCTTCGGTGCCTCGTCATTTGCATGGACATACTCTGTTTCATAGACAATTGTGCTTTTTGTTGCTAAAACCGTAGCAACACGCTTTGCGCAGGCAACGGCCTTTGTCTCAGTAATAATTAAGTTTGCAAGCTTGATAAGCTCTATCAGAATCTGCGACATATAGTTGACAAGTGCATACACACTACCTTGTAAAAGGATTCCGTTATCAACCTGTCCTGCTGCTCTCCAAATGATCGCAGCAAGCGATAAATTAATGACTGCATAAGTAAGCGGATTCAGAAAGGATGAAACCTTACCTACCACAATCTGACCTTTTGTAAGAAGCTCTGTGGAAGCTTTGAATTCGCTCTTTTCCTGATTTTCCTGGTTAAATGCACGGATTACACGTACACCGGAAAGATTTTCTCTTGTCTTGAGAAGTACATGATCCAAACGTTCCTGAACACGCTTGTACAACGGAATCGAAAGAAACATAATACCAAATACTATGACAAAAAGGATTGGTAAAGTAATCAAAAACACCTTGGCTGTATGCACATCTACCGTAAATGCCATAATCGTCGCACCAAATACAATAAACGGCGAACGCATAAACAGTCGAAGGAACATATTGACACCCGTCTGAATCTGATTGACATCACTTGTCATACGCGTAATCAATGTAGAACTTCCTAGCTTGTCAATCTCTGTGTAGGAAAGACTCTCTATATGACGGAACAAATCATAGCGAAGCTCTTTTCCAAAACCCATCGCCGTTTTTGCCGAAAAATACTGTGCTGTCACGGAGCAAAGAAGACCGATTAAGCCAAGTGCCATCATAAGCAGTGCCATTTTGAAAATGTATGGCTTATCGTTATTTTTTATACCATTGTCAATAATGGCTGCCATTACAAGCGGAACTAACAGCTCAAAGCCTGCTTCCAGCATCTTGAACAAAGGTGCTAATATTGCTTTTATCTTATAATTCTTGAAATAACACATTAATTGTTTCATAATTACGACTCTTTTCTCTTTTATTTCCTATACGGTATTGACCGTTCGCACAATTTCCCTTATGATATTATAAACAATAAACATATTTTTTCAAGCAAATACATACATTTCTTTTTGTTTTTTTGAATATGTTAGAAAGAATGGGGAATCAACGATGGATGAATTAGAATTTAATGAATATGAAGACGCCAAAGTATCAATGACGTTAGATGATGGAACAGAATTAGAATGTGATGTAATCGCAATTTATCCTGCCGGCGACTACGAATATATCGCGCTTCTTCCAAACCGGGTAATCGAGGATTACGAGGAAGGCGAAGTATTCCTGTACCGCTATGAGGAGCTTGAAGGCGATAATATCAAGCTTGGACAAATTGAGTCTGAGGAAGAATACGAAATTGCCGCTGACGCATTTGATCAGTTGTTGGACGAAGAAGAATTCAACGAACTTGGCGGCGATGTAGAATAAACATACAAAAAGGTTGCTGTGAACGAATCACGGCAACCTTTTTTCTATCTCACAGATAAATCTGCTTTTTGTCTTAACTTTTCCTGCAATCTGACTCGGAACATAAATATATAACTCTTCTTTTGCTCTGGTCATTGCAACATAGAACATCCTTCGTTCCTCTTCCATTTCCTCATCCGTTCTCGAACGCCTGTAAGGTGTAATTCCTTCAACCGCATCTATGATATAAACGCAATCAAACTCAAGTCCCTTTGCTCCATGCATCGTAAGTAACGAAATCCCCTTACCTTCCCTGCTTTGCGAAATACTCTTTGCAAGCACCTCCTCATACTCCTCAACAAACAGGAATACTTCTCCAAAGCTGTTCATTTCCGAAATCATACTGCCAAATTCATCTAAAATCTCATAGCACGCATCGACATCCATTTGTCGATATTCAGCATACTCCTTTAAGTAATCATCATACCCTACGAAGCGACGGATAAAATTTAATGCCGCAAATGGCTTCAGTTTTCGAATTACCTTTAAGTCCGCAACAAATTTTTCGAATGCCTCCTCAGCAAAGCTTCCATCTTTGATGCGTGCCCGGATGCGATCAAGCTGAACGGGATTTTCAGCTAAGACATCACGGCTTATATAACGACTTGGCTTATTCATAATTCGAAGCATTCTCGCACGATCAAGGTCACCGGATGCTATATGCATATAATCAAGCACGTTTTTGACTGCAAAATGCTCGAATATATTTGGCATCTTATCGTTTAATACATAAGGCAGGCCATAGCTGTTCAACTTATATACAAGTCTCCGGGATTGCATATTTGTACGAAACAAAATCGCCTGATTTTCATATGGAATACCTTGTGCCGCGTGAGAGCGAATCTGTTCAACAAGCATGCGATATTCTGTTTCAACATCTTTGCACGGTACAATCCGAAAGATACCGGATTCTTTTTTGAAGGCTCTTAGATTTTTTTGAAAACGTCCTCCATTGTTCAAAATGACTGCCTGGGAAGCCGCTACGATTTCCTTTACGCAACGGTAATTCATATCAAGCGTAACCTGCTTCACACTCGGAAAATCTTTGCAAAACTGTTGCATGATACCCGGTCTGGCACCACGAAAGCCATAAACGGACTGATCGTCGTCACCGACAACAAACAGATTGCAGGCAGGCTTTGCAAGCAGCTTTAATATTTCATACTGAAGTCTGTTACTATCCTGGAACTCATCCACCATGATGTATCGAAAGATTCTGCGACATTGTGCAAGTACATCCGGACGTTTTGTAAGGAGCTCATAACAGACAACCATCATATCATCAAAATCAAGCTTATGCATTTTCTTTTGCATATATGTGACATTCCGATATAACGTGCGAAATACTTCCTCTGGCATATCATGACTGTAATAGTGCTGAATGTCAATCATGTCACATTTTACAATACTCATCTGTGCAAGCGCACTTGTGACACTATCTTCCTTGTTTTCAAATTTTACCGACATCTGACTTAGGGCTTCATAAACGAGCTTTCGTTTTTCTTCTTCTGTCATAATACAGGAATTATCGAGTTTATATGCTGTTTTAATAATCCAAAAGAATATGGAATGAAATGTTCCGAATCGAACTGGATACGCGTGCGGTTTTGTAAGATTTTTGAATCTGGTTTCCATCTCTCCTGCCGCTGCCCGCGTAAAGGTTATAACAAGAATATCTGCGGGATTCACTCCCGCAGATGTAATTAAATACTTTATTCGTTCTGTGATGACAGTTGTTTTGCCCGAACCGGGACCCGCAACAGTAAGCATACAGCCATCTACATGTGTAATCGCCTGTAGCTGCTTGTCATCAAAACGGTTGCCATTCTTAAATGGAACGGTCTTATGCATATTAGTTAGCTCCACAGCACTTCTTGTACTTCTTGCCTGAGCCACAAGGACATGGATCGTTACGTCCAATCTTATGAGGCTTTACTACTGTACGAGAAGACTTCTCTGTCTTATAAAGTTCTTTTCTCTTCTCTTCTGTAAAAATAGCATCCCACTGTGGTAAAGTATATAACCACTCAGCGTTACAACCGACCATATTCATGTAAAGCTTCTCCGGATCAAAGGCAAGCGATACTTCTGAATCCTCAGTAATCTCTTCGATACCATTCGCAGAAAGCAAGCTCTCTTCAATACCATCCAAAAATCCAACCATGTAAGAAATTGAAAGCCCAAACTTCTCTGCAAGCTCTTTTACCGTGCCCTTAACTTCTTCCTTAGGATTTGTGAGAAGCTGCTCATAAACACCCTTCTCCTGCTGGAAGTAATCTAACCAGAACTTCTTTCCTTCCATTGTTCTTTCATCTAAACCATATGCGTAATCACGCCACTCTTGTAATAAACTCATTGTATATTCTCCTATCATTCGCAGCCCAAAGCTACAATCTTCTCATGCGCATCATAAGCACAAACCACAGTATAGCAAAAACCATTCGACATTTCAAGTCAAACTATGCAAACTCAAATTATGCAAGCAAAATGACCATGGCTTACTGCTGATTCGATGAAGCTTCGTTGTCTTCGACTGCATCAGTATCTTCGCCGGATTTCTGTTCAACAAATTCAATCGGACTATTGCCATAGTTAAACAGCAGCCGACCAATCCACAAAACGATGTAAAAAATAATCGGCACCAAAATCATGAGGACCAAAAAGCCCATAAAATATTTGCTTCCCATGATACCTGTCACAAATGTTGCAACAATAAGTCCAACTACAATTACAATACACAGCCAGGAAATCACGCGGTTAAATTTTGATTTTGATAATGACTTCAAGTATTGATCCTGATTCTTCATTGTTTGGCTCCTTTAGTAAAACTATTCATATCGAAGCGCATCAATTGGATTTAGGTTTGCAGCCTTTACAGACGGAATAAATCCAAATACAACACCGATTATCATAGAGAACAGTACAGAAACCGCAATGGCTCCGCCACTAATTGCAGTTGGTGCTTCGGTAATCTTTGAGACAAGGTACGCAAGTCCGATACCGCCTCCGACACCAATAATACCACCTAAGCTTGTAAGGACTGCTGCCTCTGTTAAAAACTGTCCCAAAATAACCTTTTTTCTTGCACCGAGCGCTTTTTTCAGTCCGATTTCTCTTGTACGCTCCGTAACAGACACAAGCATGATGTTCATAACACCAATACCACCAACAAGAAGAGAAATGCCCGCAATCCAAATCAGCTGCTTGCTTGTTGACTCGCTAACCTTCTGCAAAGCCTTGGCCGTTTCTAACAAATCTGCACTTTTGTAACGATAATCCTGACCTTCTGATTCTTCCTGCTCACTCTTTGCCGGTAAATATGCATTTAAAGCATCTTCTGTTTTCTTACCGGCCTTCGTCATATTCTCCGTACTTGTCGCTTTAACAACAACATGATAAGGCTCATCGAACGAAAAAATCATTGGCCAGTCCGCATTCGGAACAAACACCTTTGCTCCATTTGCAGAGCCATAATAGGTATACCATTCTGACATCGTTTCTGCTGTTGGATGATATGGATTTAATTGCTCCACAACACCAACGATCGTATACGCATCCCCTTTGATTTCAAGTGTATGTCCAACCGGACTTTCGTCCTTAAACAATGCGTCAGCCGCTACAGAATCAATAATAACAACCTTCTTGAACTGTTTCTGATCTGACTCAACAAAAAGTCTTCCTTTTACAAGTCCGTATCCAAGCACTCCAAAATAGTTCTCATCTACGCCGTATATCGAACTATTATCAAGACTCACATTCTGGTAATTAATACCTTCCCACATATTTCCGATACGATATTTGCTGGCAGCTGCCACTTCGTCAATGGCAAGCACATCTGCCATCATATCATCCGTAAGTACGGGAACATCCTGTGCATTTCCGTCGCCGGAAGTATATACCCACTCACCTGCGGAAAGCTTTACCTCGACAAGATTATTACCGGAACCAACGAGGTTTTCCTTAATCTGTTCGCTTGTTCCTTTGATAGTTGATACAATCGCAATAATTGACGCAATACCGATAATAATACCGAGCATCGTCAGGAAGGAACGCAATTTGTGAGCCCATATTCCCTGAA
>CALYVE010000105.1 GCA_945492935.1 uncultured Lachnospiraceae bacterium | reverse complement strand
GAAATTTTATGAAAATGCGGGCTATAACAGCACAGATAAGACTGCTTTTATTCAGTGGCTGGATTAATTTCTATATTTTTCTATATTTTTTTACGAAAATTTTTAAAAATTGATTGACAAGAAAACGAACGTTAGCTATAATGACGCAAACAGTTAAATGACAGACAATGCTTGTTGATTATGTAAATTCAACAGGATTTACATGTTATGGAGGAATCGTTATGGAAAAGATGCCAACAAAAAAACGCATACTGGAAGCTGCATTAACTCTTTTTTCGGAGAAGGGGTATGATGGTGTCGGTGTCGACTTAATCGCTGAACAGGCAGGCATTAAAGGACCATCGCTATACCGCCATTTCAAAGGTAAGGAAGATATTTTAAACACCCTTATTGCGAATGTTGAAGAGCATTATTCGGCTCACTTTGGCGATGCTGGGGAGCCTGGGGTCTTACCGAACTCGTTAGAAGAACTAATTTCAATTTCAATGGAACAACTACAATTTACAATGCATGATCCGGTCGTAAAAAAGGTTCGTAAAATCCTGGCAATGGAGCAATTTCGCAATCCAATGCTGGCAGAAATTGCGACAAACTATTCGATGACCGGCATACAGGAAATGTATACACATTACTTTGAACATCTGATTTCAATTGGGGCATTGAAAAAAGAGAATCCCGAAATACTGGCATTTGAGTATATAGCTCCGATTACTCTGCTTCTTCAGGTGTGCGACAGACAGCCGGAAAAGGAAGCGGTAATGAAAGAGCAGATGCGCGTTCATTTCGAACACTTTGTTTCTGTATATCGATAATAAATTTGTGTATAACAACCACCAATGCATTTGTGCAATGGTGGTTGTTTATATATAGAGTCGGGGCAGATTTGGGCATGCACAAAGATTTGCGTTCGACAAAATTCTAAAGGAACAGGAGGAAGCAGAGATGGAAATAAAACACATTGATGATGGGAAATCGTTTGACTGGGGAAAAACCTCCGAAGATTATGCAAAGTACAGGGATATATATCCGGAAGCATTTTATGAGTACATTGTAAATCTTGGACTTTGTAAGAATGGTCAGAAGGTTCTTGATATCGGATCGGGAACCGGTGTATTGCCGCGGAATATGTACAAATACGGCGCAAAATGGACCGGTACAGATATAGCGAAAAATCAGATTGAACAGGCGAAGCTTCTTGCAAAGGAAGCAGGTATGGATATTGATTTCTTTACGTGCAGGGCTGAAGATGTAAGCTTTCCGGAGAATACCTTTGATGTAATTACCGCATGTCAGTGCATTTGGTATCTTGATCATACAGTGACAGCACCAAAGTTTGCAGAAATGTTAAAAAGTGGCGGAAAATTTCTTATTTTATATATGGGATGGCTTCCCTTTGAGGATGAAATAGCAGGGAAGAGCGAGGAAATCATTTTGAAATACAATCCAAAATGGAATGGTTGCGGTGATTATGTTCATCCGGTTTGGGTGCCGGATGAATATTTTGAATTCTTCGAACTTGTATCGCAGGATGAGTTTAGGGTAGACGTTCCGTTTACGAGAGCAGGCTGGCATGGAAGAATGCGCGCGTGCAGAGGTGTAGGCGCATCCATGACGACGGAGGAACTTGCGATGTGGGATAAGGAACATGAAAAGATGCTTGCGGAATGTGCACCGGAACGGTTTATGGTAAAGCATTATGTTTCTATTGCGCAGCTTAAGGTAAAGAAGTAAAAATATTAATATACGTAAACGGTTTTGTTGTTTGAAAGCGGATAATGAGGTGAACTTCTATGGGAGAAATCGCAAATAAAAAGGCAATTGAGCTAATTAAAAGGGCAAAAGAAAAACATAAACAAACAAAAATCGGGAAGTCGATTGAAGCTATGGAGCTTGTGCAGGCGACACCGGAGGATTTTCACAAGCTACGCGACGCATATAAGGATGTAATTGATCGAACAGAAGGGGTAAAGGAGACAACAAGATGGGTGTATGGAAAGCATCCGACAGATGAAATGATTCAGGGGTATATTGATTCCGGGTATATGTATATTTATACAGATGGAGACAGGATTGCCGGGATGATGGCAGTAACACCATCAAAGGATGAGGTTTATCATCAGATAGAATGGAAACAAAAGGTTTCCGATGAAGAGGTATCTGTAGTTCATATTCTTGCTGTTACACCTGATTATCAGGGCTATGGTCTTGGTGATGTGATGGTATCGCTTGCTATCGATTTGGCAATGCGTAATCATTGTAAATCGATTCGATTAGATTCGCTTGCATCCAATACACCGGCCCATCATTTATACAAAAAACATGGGTTCGAATTTCGTGGAAAACTTAATCTTATGGCGCAGAATACAGGATGGACGGATTTCTTTTTCTTTGAGAAGGATTTGTAAGGATATGGAAACGGGCGATATATCCAAAGATTTTAGAACTACTTGATTTCTTTGAATATCTTCGATATGATGAGAAAGCAACGGAGGCATTTTTGTTACGCGATACTTTGCTTCCGGCAAAATCAAATGAAACGGATGGATTCTTCATGAAAGAGACAAAGTCGGATAATCTCTCAAAGCAGGAAAAGGTTGAAGCGAGTATTCAAAAGAAATTTCATAAACAGTTATTCTCCAGATTTGCAAAGGCGTGCAAGCAATATGAATTGCTTCAGGACGGGGATCATATTGCCGTATGTATTTCCGGCGGAAAAGATTCGATGCTTATGGCGAAGCTTTTTCAGGAGATTAAGAAGCATCGTCAGGTCGATTTTGAGGTTTCCTATATTGCTATGGATCCCGGCTATAACAAGGCAAACCGGGAGTTGATTTTGCAAAATGCACGTGACCTCGGAATTCCGATTACTATTTTTGAGAGTGACATTTTTGATTCGGTAGAGACAATGGATAAAAATCCATGCTATATGTGCGCACGCATGCGACGGGGACATTTATACAGCAAAGCAAAGGAGCTTGGTTGCAACAAAATAGCATTAGGTCACCATTATGATGACGTGATTGAAACGATTCTTATGGGAATGCTGTATGGCGGACAGATTCAGACAATGATGCCAAAGCTGTACAGTACAAACTTTGAAGGGATGCAGCTTATTCGACCACTTTACTTTGTTCGAGAGGAGGATATTTGCAAATGGCGTGATTATAACGATCTTCGCTTTTTGCAATGCGCTTGTCATTTTACGGAGATGTGCAGCACGATAAAGGAGGATGGTTCCTCTGATTCAAAACGTATGGAAATCAAGCATTTGATTGCAAATCTTAAGCAGGTAAATCCTTTTGTGGAAAAAAACATTTTCAAGAGCGTGGAAAATGTGAATTTAAATACTGTTATCGCATACAAAAAGGATGGAAAACGCCATCATTTTCTTGATGAATATGATGATAAAAACGTTTATACATGGTGGAACAACGACTAAAAATCGCATAGAGTGCTTTGGAATCAAATGCGAAAGCAAAAGAAAAGCATTCCGTTTGCCAAAGTAAACAAAGAGGTGCAAAAGCCTCAAAAAAGCAAAGGAATGCAAAGTCAAAAGAAGATTTTGATGTTTGAAAAGTTAACACATAATAACATAATTTAGCTTTGAAATAAATTAAAAATAGGTGTATTCTGTAAGTGACAGAATTTGTGTGAAGGCAGGAGAGAACCATGAGTAAGATTATAACTTCACAATATGACAAAATGACGAAGACACCTGTTCCCCGATTGCTTGTTTCCTTGTCCATTCCGACAGTTATTACAATGCTTATTTCAAGCATTTATAATCTGGCTGATACGGCATTTGTCGGAAAACTCGGCAATAGCGCTTCCGGTGCGGTTGGCGTTGTGTTTGGGTTTATGTCGATTCTTCAGGCAATTGGTTTTTTTTATGGTCAGGGCTGTGGAAGTATCCTTTCAAGAGAACTGGGAGCAAAGAAAAATGACGATGCAAGCCGTACAGCTTCAACAGGATTTTTTCTATCACTAGCCACATCGACATTGGTTGCGATTTTGTGTAAAATCTTTATGAATCCGGTAATTCATGTGCTTGGCAGCACGGATACGATAGCACCTTATTCCAAAGTTTATATTGGTTATATTTTGATGGCTGCACCATTTATTGTAGCTTCATTTACAATGAATAATATTCTTCGCTACGAGGGTAAGGCGGCACTTGGCGCTATTGCCATGCTGACGGGAGCGATTCTCAATACAATCGGTGATCCAATATTAATGTTTGTTTTTGATATGGGCATTGCGGGTGCCGGGCTGTCAACAGCAATCTCACAAATCATTAGTTTTTGTATTTTACTTAGTATGTTTCTTCGCCATAAAACGCAGACAAGACTTTCGGTTAAACTAATCACATTTGATGTAAAAAAAATATTAAATATTATGGGAACGGGGCTTCCGAGCTTACTTCGGCAGAGCCTTGGAAGTCTTAGCGTTGTTGCGCTTAATTTCCTTGCAAAGCCTTATGGTGATATTGCGATTGCAGCGATGAGTATCGTGTCAAGAATTACATTTTTCGTATTTTCGGTAGGGCTTGGAATTGGTCAGGGCTTTCAGCCAATCAGTAGCTTTAATTATGGTGCACATAAATATAAGAGAGTTCGTGAAGCGTACAAAACAGCGTTTGTATTCTCAAGTACGATTATTGCTGTTTTAGGAGTTGCTGTTTTGATTTTTTCAGCAGATTTAATTCAAGTTTTTCGTGATGATCAAGAGGTAATTCGTATCGGAACAAGAGCACTCCGATTACAGATCGTGGCACTAATAACGTTGCCGTATTGTATGGTTTCTGAGATGCTGCTTCAGACAACCGGAAGAAAAGCTTCTGCAAGCTTCCTGTCATCTGTGCGAAGTGGATTGTTTTTTATACCTATTCTTTTTGTTGCAGCATATTTTCGAGGACTTGCAGGTATCCAGGAGGCACAACCAATTGCATATGTTGTGTCTGTAATTCCTACATATCTGATTATTACAAGGTTTATGAAAAATATGCCCAAAGAGGATGAGGCATAGTTGTATCTGAATGATTCAATATGAAAAACCGGACAATATTTAATGCGTATTGTCCGGTTTTTTTACTGCGTTTTTAGATTGTTCATTCGTGGGTTTTTGATTGCCTGAGGCCAGCCATTCAGGTTTCCGTTAAGTATTGCTGAAAAAATACGATCGTTACAGCCCGGATTTTCTTCTTCGAGATGAGCCAGAAGTTCTTTGGCATATTCACGTTTTGTATATCCGTCGGCGGGGCATTTTGCTTTGACAACAGGAAGTTGCATGGAACGTTCAAAACATTTTATTTCGCCTTCCTTGCAAAACATAAGCGGTCGAATCAGGGTAAGCCCGGTTTTGTCGAGATATGTTATCGGAGAAAAAGTGTTGATACGTCCTTCAAAAATTAAAGACATAAAAAAAGTCTCGACAATATCATTTTGATGATGCGCATAAGCAAGTTTATTACAGCCGAGGGTGAGAATCTTTTCGTTTAAGGCACCTTTTCTCATCTTTGCGCATAATGAACAAGGATTTTTTTCTTTTCGTTCGTTGAATACAATGTTATAAATATCTGTGGTTTCAACAGAATAGTCGACCTCTAATGAATCACATAATTTCCTAATTTCGTCCGTTTCGAATCCCGGAAAACCTAGATTGATCGTAATTGCCAGAATGTCAAATTTTTTTGGATAAAATTTTCGTAGGTTTGCCAAGGCATAAAGGAGTGTAAGGCTATCCTTGCCACCGGAAATGCCGACTGCAATCCGGTCTCCTTCTTCAATCATTTGATACGTATCGACGGCTCTTCTTGTATGGCTTAAAAGTTTTTGTAATTTCATAATTGAACTCCTGTTTAAGCGATTGGTGCATACATTATACATGGAATCAGTGTAAGAATAACCAACAAAAGATGCTTGATAATAAGTCCGACTTGAAGCGAGTGATTCTTTTGCTTGGAATCGGCTATGCACATGATAATAGAAACAAGTGCAAGCAGTGCAACAAGTATCCATCCGACAACGGATACACACATCGTAACCATATATAATAAACCAAGCAAGAGTGCACTTTTTACACTATGATCGAAGAAATCCTTGTCGGACACGTATGTGCAATAATAAATCCATGATGCACAAATTACGATTATGACTGTCGCAATTATATTGACCGTAAGCAGATTTTTAGCTTTTTCGGCCGGATTTTTCGGTGTCTGTCGAGCACCGGGGGTTTTATTCTTTTGTTTATTTTGTTTTTGTCTGTTTTGTGTCATTGATGAATCCTCATGAAATTAATATGCAATTATTATATCATATTTCAGAACTTTTATCAAAGAGAGCTACGTCCGGGTTTCTGTCAAGTAATCGTTGGCACGATTCTTACCCGGACGCTTTCTTCACGGT
>CALYVE010000104.1 GCA_945492935.1 uncultured Lachnospiraceae bacterium | reverse complement strand
GTTCCTCTCCTATATGAAAGAATTTCACCATCTTCTTAACCTTCTCACGACGCATAGGAACAACCTCGTATTTTTTGATATAACGAAATGTCCTGTCTTCTCCATATTTTGCAAGCATCTTCAAATACTTTTCCAATAATCGTTTTGATTCCGGGTGTAGGATTTTACCCGCTCTTCCCTTCATATAATAATCAAGCGGATGATGATCTGTATAATTTTCTTTGTTATATGTTTTACATGCTGCGATTCTGTCGCAAAACATCTCGATAACATATTGCTTTGGCATAGGCATACCGACAATGCCCTTTGATTTATCAACACTATAATCAATCCAATATTCAAGATGATGCTTATTTCTGCCTTTGTGATGCAGCCATGAGGATGTATAACCTTTATCCTCGCGTTCGGCATCATTTGGGCTACGGTTCCCCTGATAGTATTTACAACCTACAGAAAATTCTGTCCATGAATATTTAGATAAATCATGCAACAAGCCCTGTTTGTATAATCCAACCTGAAAACAATGCTTCATGACAAGCATCTTATGCTGATTAATTGTTTTTAAATGATTAAGCCACTTCAAAGTAATCACCCCTTATACAATCTCAATCTGGCAAACTGCCATTGCATTTAGCGCATTCTGATGACTCTCGACAGAAACCCCTGCACAACAATCCGAACGCACAACGACCTTCGCTTCAGGAAGGGCGGCTTTTACAAGCATTGCATTCGAAATGACGCAAATGTCCGTACAAAGTCCCATGATTTCAATTTCGTCGAAATTATTTTGTAACACAAACTGCTGCAAATCAATACTGCCAAACGTTGGTTTGTCGAAGATTACGCATTTTTCGGAATATGGCTTTAAAGCATCACAAATTTCCCATCCCTTTGTTCCGATAATACAATGCTTTACGGGAAGCTTACGGCCCTCTCTTGTATCAAGATAATCTTCGTCGTGTGTATCTCTTGTAAATACAAGCGTAACATTGTCATCATTAAGCTTGTCCAGATAGGACACCACGTTTGGTACAATCGAAACCGCCTCTTTCGTTCCAAGTGCACCATCGATAAAATCATTTTGCATATCAACTACAATTACTAATTTATTCATGTAAATTCCTCCATATTGTTAACAACGAAATTGCTACGCATATTCTATAATTCATGAAAATGATCTGCAATTCCTTCTGTACATATCACGTTATTGTCATGGTCAATAAAAACCGCCTCCGCATGGAACTGCTGAAGTAATGGCAATGATTTCTCATATCCAAGCACAAAGCATGCTGTCGAAAGAGCATCACTGTACAATCCGTCTTCACATGCAACCGTTACCGACGAAAGCCCGGCATCTGCCGGATACCCAAGAATTCCGTCAATAATATGATGATAGCGAATGCCATCCTTCTCAATATATTTCTCGTAATCCCCGGATGTAGAAACACAAATCGTTGTACCGGCCTGATATTCCAAATATCCGATAATATCGTCAATATTTCCCTTCGGATCCCGAATTCCGATTTTGAAGCTGCTGTTGTCATCCTTTGCCCCATACACAAGAACACTTCCACCTGCATGAATAACTGCACCCGTGACATTCCCGTGTTTGGCCAAATACGCACGCATGACATCTAACGCATAGCCTTTTCCAACAGCTCCAAGTTCAAATTCCATAGAAGAAATCTGCGTTGAAACTATATTTCTTTGTCCGTTTTCGTCAAGTGCTACATACTCATACCCAACCCTTTTTAACTGATTGGATATCTCACTTTGTTCAGGAACCAAAAAGCTGTCAGCATCTGCATCCTCAATATTCCAAAGTGCACTTACCGGCCGAATTGTAAAATCAAGGGCACCACCGCTTGCCACACATATCTGCATTGTCTTTTGAAGCACAGAAAACAGCTCATCTGAAACTTCCGCTTCGTTGCATGTAGATAATGTTTCGTTTAGCTTAAATAATTCAGACGTATTCTTTCGTCTTGACAGCAAGCCCTCGTCAACAGAACGAACGAGTGCGATACAATCTTCTGTCACATTTTCTAGATCATTCCCGTAAACTTCAAACTGAAACGATGTACCCATAGCAAAGTCATGTTTCACATAGCTGCCTGATGTATTGCTGCCATCTTGAGAGGATTTTTTGAACAATCCGGTCTGACTGAAAAAAAAGAGCAATGCACATGTGAGACACAGCATTTTTATTAGCGATTTGATTTTAGCATTCATATTAGTGATGATATCCTTCCATACGTTTCGTATAATCATCTAAGGTAATCTTTAACTTATGATAGACTTTGTCAGAAAGTCGTCCTTCCTCCTTGAACTGTGCAAGCTTACTCTCCGCCTGCTTACGGGCACCAATCGCAAGATCCTTGTAATTGTTTTCCAGATTGATCTGAACCTCATGAAAAAGCTTCTCGATTTCCAGTTTTGCCTGTTTGGATTGTGAATGAAACATAGCCCCTCCTACCGTGCAAATAACTGCGCATAACTAATGATTATTATATCATTCTGCACCTTCTATTTCAATGATGGCATTGCGCAGATTCTCTTTTTTTGTTAAAATAATCCTCGGTGCCAAATGAAACATTTCGCACAATACCAAGGAGGCAATATCATGATTTTAGCATGTCAAAATATATCAAAATCATTCGGTGTGGACCAAATTCTTTCAGATGTATCTTTCCATATTGAAGATCGCGAAAAAATGGCAATTGTCGGTATTAATGGGTCCGGTAAAACAACTTTACTTCGCATCATCATGGGAGAAGAAACGGCAGACAGCGGTCAGGTTGTCATATCCAAAGACCGTACAATCGGATATCTTTCTCAGCACCAGGACATTTCCTTCGACAACACAGTCTACGCGGAAATGCTGCTTACAAAACAGCCAATCATCGACTGTGAAGAACAGATGCGCAATCTTGAGGCTGACATGAAGCATTGCACTGGCGAACAACTTGACAAAATCATGGATACTTACAATCGTTTGTCTGCTTATTTTGACCGGGAAAACGGTTATGCTTATCGCAGTGAAATTACCGGCGTATTAAAAGGATTAGGTTTTGACAAGGATGATTACGATCGCCATATAAACACGTTATCCGGTGGTCAAAAAATGCGTATCGCCCTTGGTCGTCTTCTCCTCACAAGACCCGATTTAATTATATTGGATGAACCTACAAACCATTTGGATATGGAATCTGTCAAATGGCTTGAAGGCTTCCTTTCCGCCTACCAGGGAAGCGTAATCATTGTCAGTCACGACCGTTATTTCATCGATCGTATCGCAACAAAGGTCGTGGAATTAGATCAGACAAAAGCAACTGTTTACAATGGAAATTACACATATTATGCCAATAAGCGTGCGGAAATACGAGCAAATATGATGAAGGCCTATCTTAACCAGCAACAGGATATCAAACATCAGGAGGCTGTAATTACAAAGCTCAAACAATTTAATCGTGAGAAATCAATCAAGCGTGCTGAAAGCCGTGAAAAAATGCTCGACAAAATTGAACTTCTGGAAAAGCCTACCGAAGCTGCTTCCAAGATGCGACTTACCCTCTCTCCGTCTGTAGAAAGCGGAAATGATGTGCTTACGGTAAAAGACTTAAAGAAATCCTTTGGCGCAAATGTATTATTCGACAATCTTGATCTTGAAATAAAGCGTGGAGAGCACGTCGCTTTGATTGGTGGCAATGGTACCGGTAAAACTACGATTTTAAAAATAATAAATCATATTGTATCGAAAGACAGCGGTTCTGTAATGCTCGGTTCCCGCGTAAAAATAGGATATTACGATCAGGAACATCAGGTACTCTCTCTTCACAAAACAATTTTCGAAGAGATTTCTGATGCATATCCGGATTTAACAAATACAAAAATCCGAAGTGTTCTTGCTGCATTTTTGTTTACGGGAGACGATTTATTCAAAAAAATCGGAGACCTAAGCGGTGGCGAACGCGGACGCGTTTCTCTTGCAAAGCTTATGCTTTCACCAGCGAATTTTCTCATTTTGGATGAGCCTACAAACCATTTGGATATTCATTCAAAGGAAATTCTTGAATATGCCCTTCGCGAGTATACCGGTACACTTTTAATTGTGAGTCATGATCGCTATTTTATTAACACTGTTGCTACCAGAATATTTGAATTGCGTGACAAAAAACTATATAACTTCATCGGAAACTACGACTACTATGAGGCGCATAAGGACGTTATTTATGAATCAAAGAATGCAAAAGAAACCTCAAAACTCGGTTTTAATTCCATCAGCCAAAAGGATACTGTATCCGAAAAAGCAGTCGATACTTCCGGAAAAGATGCTTATCTTCGTACAAAAGAACAGCAGGCAAAACAGCGAAAGCTAGAAAACGACATCAGGAAAACCGAAGAAAAAATCGAAGAATTGGAAGCACAAATCGCTAAGATTGATGAACAGATCTGTCTTCCGGAAAACGCTACAAACGCAGCAAAATTATCTGAGTTATCTTCCAAGAGGCAGGAATTAGAGCAAGTGCTCGAAACAGTATATGAAACATGGGAAGCTTTCATGTCAAACTAAAATCAGTAATTCCTTGATTGCACTGCCGGCGGCCCAGCGACACAAGGTCGCGGTAAATAAAGTAAGAATTGCTTCATAAGCAATTCTTTGATTGCACTGCCGGCGGGCCCCGCGACACAAGGTCGCGGTAAATAGAGTAAGAATTGCTTCATAAGCAATTCTTTGATTGCACTGCCGGCGGCCCAGCGACACAAGGTCGCGGTAAATATAAAAAGCCCTCTGTATGATTTTATCTGAATAAAAATCATCACAGAAGGCTTTTTGTTATTCATATGCTTTAACAAAATATCGATTTTCAAAGTTTTGGATTGAAATCGGTTTACTAAATTGGTATCCCTGATAGGTATGACAACCGATTTCGTTGATATATTCCATCTGATATGATGTTTCAACTCCTTCAGCAATCACATCAATGCCCAACTTATTTGAAAGGCTTACAATCATATTAAGTATCTTCTTGCTCTTCTCACTCTTCGTAGACTTTTGAATGAATCCCATATCAATCTTAATTACATCTAACGGAAGATCCTTTAATACGTTCAGTGATGAATATCCGTTTCCGAAATCATCCATATAAATTCTGAATCCATATTCTCTGAACTTTTTCAGTATTCCGAGCATATTGTCAAAATCCTGTACAACCGCAATCTCTGTAATTTCAAGATGCAGATTGTTTGGATTGATATCGTGCTGTTCTACCATATTTGTCAGTGTTTCATATACATTTATATAGAAAAAATCTTTTGCGGATATATTTATCGAGATAAACAAATCTTCAAATCCGAGCTGTTTCCATCTGCGAAGCTGCTTACACGCAAGCTCCCAAACATAAAGATCCAATCGACTGATAATTCCGGTGTTTTCAAAAATCGGAACAAAATCCTGAGGCATCATCAGGCCTTTGATTGGATGAAACCATCTTACAAGAGCTTCTGCACCATTTACCTCACCATCCACATTTACATACGGAAGCAAATACAAGTGAAAATTACGTTCCCGCAAAGAATTATTGAAATCGGTAATCATCTGCTGCTCGTAGCGAACCTGTTTGCGATATTGCTCATCATAATAGACTAAATGCTGCTGCATATTCCCTTTTATTTTATTGATTGCCATAATCGTTCGGTCACAGACAACCGAAATCGGAATATCCGTTCCGACATTTTCATAAATACCAAAATAGAATTTATCTGCTAAATTCTCATTAACTGTCAATGAAGCTAACGCAACACGGCACCTTTCCAGCTTTTCATCTGAAAAATGACTCGACGGCATGCAGACTGCAAAACGGTCACTTCCAATTCTTCCATACACATCGCCTTTCTTTGCTGCGCCTCGAATAACATTCGCACACGCTAATAGCACTTCATTTCCTTTTTCAACTCCGAACAAATCGTTAATCAGTTTAAAATCATGCACATCCGAGCAAAGAATACAATATTCCTCCTTCGGATGTTCACAAACGGCTTTATAAGCCTGTTCCAGAAAATATTCCCGATTATATATGCCTGTCAATTCATCATGTGTCGCCTGATACCATTCATCATAATACGCTGCACGTTCTTCAGTCACATCTTCGAGTATAAAGAAAGATCCTAGGTAATTTGACTTGTCATCATAAAGCTGTCGAAATGTTGTAATATATGTTCTTACAACACCATCAATTTCCATAATTCTTTCCCACGATGTCTCCTCAATATCCTGCATATTTTTCCCGTTTAACCACTTCTTAAGTGCCGGTTCACGCTTCGCTCCGCCACCGGCTACCTGATAAAATTCTTCTGCTTTTTTATTTCGATATTGGCATCTGCCAAACATGTCATAAAAGATATATCCCTTATCGTTATATTTCATTATA
>CALYVE010000103.1 GCA_945492935.1 uncultured Lachnospiraceae bacterium | reverse complement strand
ACAGAGATCTTGCTGCAGAGGTAATCAAAAACAAGTTGTATGCTGATTTGTAAAACATTTTCCAATATTAACTTATTGGTATAGTTGTTTATATTAATTTTATTGAAGGGGAGAACAACAAATGGCAACACAAAAGAAATTAGGTAGAGGGCTTGCCAATTTAATACCGACGGACGGAGATGTGACAAACAATGATTCCTTGAAGCCTGCCAAAAAAACTGCTGTAAAAACAGAAGTGAAGGAAGTAATCAAAAAAGTCGAACAGACTTTAAGCATAAATCGAATTGAGCCAAACAAGAATCAGCCTCGTAAACATTTTGATGAGGATGCTTTAGCAGAGCTTGCTGACTCCATCAAGCAATTTGGCGTAATCGAACCATTAGTCGTCGTTAAACGCAAAGGTTTCTATGAGCTGATTGCCGGTGAGCGTCGTTGGAGAGCAGCCAGACTGGCAGGGCTCAAAGAAGTTCCTGTTGTAATAAAAGATTACACGGATCAGGAAATTGTCGAGATTGCTCTCATTGAAAACATCCAGCGTGAAGACTTAAATCCGATTGAAGAGGCGCATGCATACGAAAGACTCATTGAAGAGTTTCACATGACACAGGACAAAGTTGCAGAGCGTGTATCAAAAAGCCGTACAGCAATTACAAATGCACTCCGCTTATTAAAGCTTTCCGAACCGGTTCAGCAAATGCTTATCGACGAGATGCTCACAACCGGACACGTCCGTGCTTTAATCAGCATTGAAAATGCGGACCTTCAGTACGAAACCGCAATGTACATTTTTGATAAGAAGCTTTCTGTTCGTGAAACAGAAAAATACGTCAAGAAAGTTCTATCCGCAAAGCCATCGAAGGATAAGGAGACTCCTGCAATTGACTATGCCTTTTTATATAAAGAAATCGAAGAAAACCTTAAGAATGTTCTTGGAACAAAGGCCGCCATCAAGTCGAAGGCAAACGGCAAAGGAAAAATCGAAATCGAATATTATTCCGAAGCTGATTTAGAGCGTATCACTCAGCTTTTATACAACGCAAAATAGAAAAGAGGACCCTGTAATGACAATTAAAGTATTGGGTATGAAAATACAAACTGTAACGACTGTTTTAGTTATTCTCGTGCTTATTTTACTCATCTTTATTTTATTCATGATTCGGCAAATGAATATTATGAGCCGCAAATATCACGCTCTTATGAGCGGGAAAAAAGGTGCCGATCTTGAACGAATCATTCGAATTCGCTTTAAAGAGATGGACAAAGTTAAGGCAAACGCAAAGCGTGTTACAAAAGAGCACAAAGAGATCAAACGAAACATGGCAGCATGTATTAATAAATATGGTCTGGTAAAATACGATGCATTTAATGAGATGGCAGGCAAATTGAGCTTTGTTATTGCACTTCTCAACAACGACAATTCCGGTATTGTTCTCAATGCCATGCATTCAAGAGAGGGCTGCTTTACTTACGCCAAAGAAATTATCAAGGGCGAATCCTTTATCCCTCTTTCAGAGGAAGAGAAGCAGGCACTGGAACAGGCCAAAACTGTCGAAGAGGAAATTAACGATTTAACACAAGAAGCAGACGTCGAGGATGATATCAACTTCGACTTATATGATGAGAATTAATCAGAAAGGACAACCACAATGTTAGACATCAAATTTGTAAGAGAAAACCCGGATGTAGTAAAAGAGAACATCAAAAAGAAATTTCAGGACAGCAAGCTTCCGCTTGTTGATGAAGCAATCGAATTAGATAAGCAGGCAAGAGCCCTGCAGCAGGAAGCCGACGAGCTCCGTGCAAAGAAAAATACAATCGCAAAGCAGATTGGTGCACTTATGGCACAGGGCAAAAAAGAAGAGGCTGAAGAAGCAAAGAAGGAAGTTGCAGCAAATTCTGCACGTCTTGCGGAGCTTGAGTCACAGGAGCCTGAGGTTCGCGAGAAATTAAACAAGATTATGATGGTAATTCCAAACATCATTGACCCAACCGTTCCAATCGGAAAGGATGATACAGAAAATGTTGAACTTGAGAAATTTGGCGAGCCGGTTACCCCTGATTTTGAGATTCCATATCACACAGAGATTATGGAGAAGTTAAATGGTATCGATCTTGACAGTGCCAGAAAAGTAGCCGGTAATGGTTTCTACTATCTCATGGGTGATATTGCCAGACTGCATTCTGCAATCATTTCTTATGCAAGAGACTTTATGATTGATCGCGGTTTTACTTACTGTATTCCACCTTTTATGATCCGCAGCAACGTTGTTACCGGAGTTATGAGTTTTGCAGAGATGGATGCAATGATGTATAAAATCGAAGGTGAGGATTTATACTTGATTGGTACAAGTGAGCATTCCATGATCGGTAAGTTTATCGATACTATGGTGCCTGAAGAATCTTTGCCTCAGACACTTACAAGCTACTCACCATGTTTCCGTAAAGAAAAGGGCGCTCATGGTATTGAAGAGCGTGGTGTTTATCGTATCCACCAGTTTGAGAAGCAGGAGATGATTGTTGTTTGTAAGCCGGAAGAAAGCCCAATGTGGTTTGATAAGCTTTGGAAAAACACTGTAGATTTATTCCGCTCTATGGATATTCCTGTTCGTACAATTGAGTGCTGCTCCGGCGATTTGGCAGACCTTAAGGTTAAGTCTTATGATGTTGAAGCCTGGTCTCCGCGTCAGCAAAAATATTTCGAAGTTGGCAGCTGTTCAAACCTTGGTGATGCGCAGGCACGCAGACTTAAGATTCGTGTAAAAGGCAAAGACAGCAAGTACTTTGCGCATACTTTAAATAATACCGTTGTTGCTCCGCCTCGTATGTTGATTGCATTTCTTGAGAACAACTTAAACGAAGATGGCAGCATTAATATTCCAAAGGTTCTTCAGCCATACATGGGTGGCAAGGAGAAGATTTGTTAATTTGTTAGGAGGCTTCCATGCATTCATATTTGAGAGCCATTGGTTTTAGCAAAATTAAATCTCGCAAGCAGTTGGAAACGATTTACAGTCGTACCTTGCGCGAACCAAATCGCAAAATTGCTACGACGATTAGCGTAGATACCTCTCTCATTCAATACGAGAAAGATTTCGGACCGTCCATCGGACTTGCTTTGATTGGCGAATACGATGTAAATGGTTCCCTTTCCATTGAACACTATTATCCTTATCTCAAGGGAGAGCAGTTTATGGAATACGAGAACATTACCATCGAAAAGCAGACCGACAAAGAATCTTATGCCGGGGTTTGCGATGATTACCGACTTGGTATGACACTCATTTTCTACGTCCAAAATATTGCAGACTACGCCAAATCAAAATGGTTCAACTACTCCAATCGTCACCTGTCTTCCGTTAAATTTTCTGCGTTGTCCATTGCCGGTACAATTTTACTTGGTACCCTTCAGACAAAAAGCAATGCACGCTATAAAGACTGGAAGCGCAACAACCGTAATAATTTACTTGCGGCTGCAAGAAATGGTGATTCAGAAGCAATCGAGAATTTGACCATCGAAGAAATGGATACTTACACAACACTTGCAGGACGTATCCAAAAAGAAGATATTCTTTCCATCGTTGAAACGAGCTTCATGCCGTGTGGTGTTGAGTGCGATCACTACATGGTTGTCGGTAACATTCTTAAGGTAGATATGATTACGAATACAATGACGGCTGAAAAGGTATACAACCTTCTGATCGATACAAATGACATCCTCATAAATGTCGGCATTAATGAAACAGATTTACAGGGTGAACCAAAGGAAGGACGCAGATTTCGCGGTGAAATCTGGCTGCAGGGAACTGTAAGAATATAGAACGAAAGCAACAAAAAACAAGCCCCGCGTTATCGCAGGGCTTGTTTTACCTTAAGCTTCTTTGTATTTTTGTTTAAAGTTGTATAACGCTCCAAACAAGTTGGAATCGTTTCGATATTTGCAAACATCAAGACGAATCTCATTTAATATCGGATCTGTCTGTTTTATTTCATTTACATATCGCATAATACCTTCGAAAAATGCAGGTTCCGCACTGATACCGCCTCCGATTAATATGACATCCGGATCTAAAATGGCATAAAGTGTACAACAGCCTTTGGCAATGGAAAAATAAAAATCCTCCAACAGCTCCTGCATATCCTTGTTCCCTTCTTTTGCAAGCTTGTAAATAAGCTCGCCGGTTACTTCGGCCGGATTCTTTTGAAGCTTTTTTGCCGCCAGCACACAGTTCGCAGCTGTCGACGCGGTTGCAGATAAAAAGAAGGAACAATCATATGCCTCATACAAGTTTGTACATTTCGGCAGCTGTTTCATTTTGTACATATCCTTGCGGTCCATATTTCCCATCATATAAGAAAGCTCACCGGCAATCATACGATTTCCGCGATATACCTTCCTGTCTATGATAACACCACCGCCGACACCTGTTCCAAAAACCATAACGACTGCATTTTGCACGTCCTTGGCATTTCCAAGCCATACCTCTGCCAAAGCAGCACACTTTCCGTCGTTTTCCAAGGCTACACGAATACCGTCGCAACGCTTCGAAAGCAAATCACCAACCGGAACCTTATCCAAATAGGTTAGTGCACCGCCGCCGTAGACAATTCCGTTCTCCACATCTACACGTCCGGGCAAATCCATAGCGATACCTTCGATTGTTTCTTTCTCTTTGTATTCGTCATAAACCTTCCCAATTGCTTCGATAAATTCTTCCGGTTTTGTTTCCTTCGCACGTTTTGACTCGAATTTGCCTTTCTCGCGAATCTCACCTTCTCCGGTCATGCACGCATATTTCACAAATGTTCCGCCGACATCAAATACCAGATACATGCTACGCCCTCCTATAATATGATTGAAATCTCCGTAATAACAATCTCTTCGTTAATTTTACTATGTATTCTCCGGTTGCGCAACGACTTCTGCCCAAATCCGTTTTACATTACCGGAATCCGTTTTGCCCACTTTGCATCGGACCTTACTTCTATGCCATTTCTGTTTTTATTTATCTGATTTCATAAAAGCCCTGTAAAATGCGAAGGAGAGCACCGCTCCGATAAACCAGCCGACCGGCCATGCACACCATATACCGACGCTTCCAAACATCTTCGAAAATATAAACGCAAGCACCACTCGAAGAATTAAATCACTGAATGTTCCAATCATAAAAGGAACCATCCGTCCTGCACCGCGGAGCACACCGTCCGCGATAAGCTTCACGGAAATCACAAAATAAAACGGCGCTACGATCCGCAAAAACATAATGCCCGTATCTAATGCCTGTACCGACGGTGCATGGATGAACACATGCACAAGCGCTCTGCCAAATACAAGATATGCAAACACAATCGGAGCAGAAATTGTCCAAACCATATACAGACCTCCGCGAAAGCCCTGGCGGATTCGTTCCTTCAATCCGGCACCTAAGTTTTGAGCCGCAAAGTTTGACATTCCGTTTCCGAGTGTTGTAAACGATGTAATAACCAGGTTGTTTAGCTTGATTGCAGAAGCATAACCTGCAATTGTTCCGGCACCATATCCGTTAATGATACTCTGTATTAAAATATTACCGACCGACACAAAGCTTTGCTGCAGAATACTCGGAATTGCAATCTTCGCAAAGTCGCGTAAAATACTCCACGAAAAAACCGGCACCTTCTCCTTTGTCCTAAATGCGGCCATCCGCCTGAATACAAACGTAACCGCGAGCACACAGCTTACTCCCTGACACAAAAACGTCGCCCATGCGACACCGGATACTCCCATGTGAAAGCCCTTTACAAACAAAATATCTACAGCAATATTTGCCGTTGAAGAAGCTGCCAGAAAATAAAATGGTGTCTTTGAGTCGCCGAGCGCAGAAAAAATGCCGGTCGACATATTATAAAAAAACACAAACGGAAGACCCAATATGTAAATATCCAGATAAAGCTTTGATGCAGGAAGCAGCTTCTTTGGGGTCCGTATTGCCTCCAGCATCAAACCGGAGCATAAAATTCCAACAAGCATCAATACCGCACATAATACCGCGCTTGAAATAAGCGCCGTAGATACTGCGGTTTTCAGGTTCTTTGTATCTTTTGCACCAAACAATTTGGCAACAATGACCGAACAGCCTATATTGCATCCGAATGCAAAAGCAATGAAAATCAAAGTAATTTCATAGCTATTGCCAACGGCTGCGAGAGCATCTTCACCGATAAACTTACCCGCCACAAAGCTGTCTGCAATATTATACAGCTGCTGAAATATTATACTTCCAAACAACGGAAGACAAAATTTCCATAATACCTTTTTGGGATCACCAATCGTTAAGTCCTTATTCATAAGTCACACCTCACCTGAAAAAAGTATAGTACAACCGCTTTGAAATGTAAATCTTCTTTACTTTTTTGTTAGAATAAATTACAATGTTAAAGGTTGTAACGTTCATATCGGTTTCC
>CALYVE010000102.1 GCA_945492935.1 uncultured Lachnospiraceae bacterium | reverse complement strand
TTGCAAAAGCAACCGCGCTCGGCGCGAGAGTCTTGCAAGCAAGACTCTTTCTTGTATACCGCGGCCTTGTGGCGCGGGGCCCTTCCGGCAGTGCAATCAAAAGTATTGCTGATGAAGCAATTTATCTGAACAGTTATAAATGAAGAGGAGGAACAGACATGCAATTGTATGATGAATTAGTTGCAAGAGGTTTAATTGCGCAGGTTACAAATGAAGAAGAAATCAGTAAATTAATTAACGAGGGAAAAGCAACCTTTTATATTGGCTTTGACCCGACAGCAGACAGCTTACATGTTGGTCATTTCATGGCTCTGTGTTTAATGAAACGTTTGCAGATGGGCGGCAACAAGCCGATTGCTTTAATTGGCGGTGGTACTGCTATGATTGGCGATCCGTCCGGACGTACGGATATGCGTCAGATGATGACAAAGGAAACCATTGCACACAATGTTGACTGCTTTAAGAAACAAATGAGCCGATTTATTGACTTTTCGGATGACAAGGCATTGTTAGTAAATAACGCTGACTGGTTACTGGATTTAAATTATGTTGATGTTTTGCGTGAGGTTGGAGCGCATTTTTCCGTGAATCGTATGCTTACTGCGGAGTGCTATAAGCAGCGTATGGAGAAGGGACTTAGCTTTCTTGAGTTTAACTATATGATTATGCAGAGCTACGACTTCTATGCTTTATACCAGAAGTACGGCTGTAATCTTCAGTTCGGCGGCGATGATCAATGGTCAAACATGCTTGGTGGTACAGAACTTATCCGTCGTAAGCTCGGCAAGGATGCACATGCTATGACAATTACATTGCTCCTTAATTCAGAAGGTAAGAAGATGGGTAAGACACAGAAAGGTGCGGTTTGGCTTGATCCTAATAAGACAACGCCTTTCGAGTTTTTCCAGTACTGGAGAAATGTTGCGGACGCAGATGTCATTAAGTGTTTGAAGATGCTTACGTTCCTTCCGTTAGAGCAGATTAAAGAGATGGAAGTCTGGGAAGGCAGCGAGCTTAATAAGGCAAAGGAAATCTTAGCATATGAGCTTACAGCACTTGTACACGGCGAGGAAGAGGCTAAAAAGGCATTGGATGCAGCAAAGGGACTCTTTGGAGGCGGAAATACCGAAAATATGCCTACAGCTGAAATTACAAATGAAATATTCAAGGATGGATCAGTTGACCTTATCTCGTTACTTGTATCGTCCGGATTAGTTCAGTCACGTAGTGAAGGTCGTCGTGCAATTGAGCAGGGCGGTGTCGCTGTCAATGGCGAAAAGATTACGGATATTGCAGCCGTATTTGCACCGGAAGCATTTGCTGAAGAATTTGTGCTTCGCAGAGGAAAGAAGAACTTCCGTAAGATTACACTTATGTAGAAAAACATTGTTAATATTCTACAAAAATGATACAATAACGACATAAGTGAAAAGATGCTTGGGGTAAGAAAATTTTTGATATGGAGGATGGTATATGTTAGCAAAGTATAGTGAACCGATGACACCGGAGTATATGAAGGAACATTGCAGATATAAGATATGGAGACATTCGTCAGGTGAGCTTGATAAGGCGCATATTGTTGCATATTGTGACACAATTTCAGACGCTAAGAACCTCTGTAAGGCACTTGGACAGTATTTTTCTGAGGAAGGTTATACATACGAGTATGAGCTTTGTGCAGACTTCTCACAGTTAAAGGATGTCATCATATAAAGCAGGGCAATTATGAAGAGATGAGTGGTACGGATATGTGAACTTGTCTCTTTTTCATTTCTAACAAAACAGGAGTCGACGGATATGAAGAAGATAATTAATACATTTAAATACGGTTCGGGAGAGACAAAAAGACTTCTTGCTGTAACACTTCTTGCGGGTATTGTTACATTTGCACTTGCCATCGCGGCGGTTGTATTGCAAAGCCTTTTATTCTTTTTTGGAGCAGTCATATGTGTATTTATTACGATTTCACTTGCACAGACCTTTGGAATCCGTGAAGAGGACGAAACAGTTTCTAATCAAAGCAAAACACACAAAGAGGTTGTGCAGAAAGAAGAAATCAAAACGGATTCACCGGATATGACACCGCAAGAACAGGAACAGGAACAAGAACAGGAACAAGAACAAGAACAGGAACAAGAACAAGAACAAGAACAAGAACAACCTCATGTACAGAAGATGCGTGAAGAGGAAGTCGCAAAGAAGGTCAAAGTAAAAGCAACAAAATTTGAAAGTATTAAAAAGGCAAAAAAGCTTGGCCGAAAAAAGAAACCTTCCGGACAGCCTAAACCAAAAAAAGTAAAAGCTGCTTCGACACCTGTTCCTTCGCAAACAAAGAAATCTTCCGAAAAGAATCAGGAGACGAAACAAACAAACGATCCATATGGTATCTTTGGTGATATTTCAGAGAACACCGGCACTGTCGGTGATGGCATTTCGGCTACTGCAGATTTGTTAGGAATGTCTGATTATTCCGGTTCTGTATTACCGGATAATAAAGCGAGAAAAGTACCATTAACAGAAGAAGAAAAAATGGCTGAAATGAAGTCGATGCAGGCATCCGATGAAGAAATCGCACAATACAATCGAACAAAGGTAAAGAAATTGCTCCGAAAGTATAAGGTGAAACGTGATCACCGACTTGTATTGATCGATCAATGTGAGAAATATTCAATATATCAGACACCGGCTTATATGTGGGTTGCAGATAAAATGCTTCATTTGCTTCTGATTGAAAAAGAGCCAAGGCATTTGATAATTCCGACATATAATATACATGAGCTTACATACTTAAAAAAACAGCTTGCGAACGAGGACATTGATTATGCGGCATTGAAAGGCAAGAGTGTGTTAGCAGATTTGTTCCGACCGTATTTGCCGGATTACACACACAGCACGGTTGTTGATGATTTGTCGGCCTACAAGAACTTATACGGTATTGGACCGGGAATTTATTTTACAAACCGTTCGGCGTCAAGCCTGCTTGATTTACTCGCTGTTGAATTTGTAGTTGTGGATAAGGTCACAACGTCGAACAAGGCAAATGTATATTTTAAGGATGCTTATAAGTCCTATATATTACTTCGGGATAATGTTGTTGATGCAAATGGATATGCAGACCGAATATCGAGAATTCTTGATTCAATGGCACATTCTGCAATTAGCTATGAGGAGTTTAAGGATACATTGAATCTTATGCAAAAAAATAAATTAATAACCGAAGAATTTGCTCTGTATTATATGGGTGTAAGGGATAAGAATTAATTGATTTATGCATACTATTCCAAATAATAATTTAGGGAGGTACATCATGAAGATCGCTTTTTATGATACGAAACCATATGACAAAATATGGTTCGAACCAATTGCAAAGGAAAAAGGCTTCGATATCCTTTTCCTCGAAGAAAAATTAAATAACAAAACAGCAGTATTTGCAAAGGGCTGTGACGCCGTATGTATTTTTGTAAATGATAATGCAGATGCAGATACATTAAAGACATTAAAACAGGCAGGGGTGCGTGCGGTATTGCTTCGATGCGCCGGTTTCAATAATGTAGATTTGAAATATGCCAAGGAATACGATATCACGGTGCTTCGTGTTCCTAGCTATTCACCCAGAGCAATTGCTGAATACGCATTGGGTCTCTTACTTGCCGTAAACAGAAAAATTCACCGTGCGTATGTCAGAACGCGTGACTTTAATTATAGTATCAACGGTCTGATGGGAGTTGATCTTGTCGGAAAAACGATTGGCATTGTTGGTACAGGAAAAATCGGACAAGCTATGATGTCTGTTGTGCGAGGCTTGGATATGCATGTTCTTCTGTATGATCCATATCCGCTGGAAAGCATTTTGAACAAAACGCAAGAGGCTATTGCAAAGTTCGGCAGTGATATTCAATACGTCGATTTGGAGACAATCTACAAAGAAGCGGATGTGATAAGTCTTCACTGTCCGCTTACAAAGGATAATCAATATATGATTAATAAAGAAACGATTTCGATGATGAAGGATGGCGTGATTCTGATTAATACATCGAGAGGTTCCCTTATTCATACATCGGACTTGCTTGATGCACTCGCAACTGGTAAATTCGGCGGTGTCGGACTTGACGTTTACGAAGAGGAAGAGGCTTATTTCTTTGAGGACCGCTCGGATGATATTATTTCAGATGCTGATTTGGTACGGCTTACTTCTTATCGAAATGTTATCCTTACATCGCATCAGGCGTTCTTCACAAAGGAGGCTATGTATGCCATTGCAATGACGACTTTGAACAACGCAGAAAGTTTCGAAAATGAAAAAACTTTGGAAAACATCGTGCTTTGATGAAATAACTTGAGAATATCAAGCGGAAATGGGTGTATTGCGTTTGACTTTTTGAATTGAGTGAGTTATCTTAAGTGGGTGAACAAAATAAGGTAATTTATACAAGTTGAAAAGGAGCACAAATATATGGATTTAACAGCAGAGGTTCTAGGCAAACGTTCGTTTTGTGAAGCGGTAATGAGGGCTCGTTTGCCGAAGGCAGTTTTCAAGGAATTAAAGAAGACGATAGATTATGGTGCGCCACTTGATACAGCAATTGCAGATTCTGTTGCAATTGCTATGAGAGAGTGGGCTAAGGAGCTTGGTGCGACACATTATACACACTGGTTTCATCCGCTTACGAACGTTACAGCCGAAAAACAGGATTCGTTTATGGACCCGGTTGGAGACGGAACGTTCATCACAGAATTTACAGGCAAGGAATTAATTAAAGCCGAGCCTGACGCATCTTCATTCCCAACGGGCGGACTTCGTGGTACATGTTCGGCAAGAGGATATACAGTATGGGATTGTTCTTCACCTGCATTCGTAAAAGAGATTCCAAATGGCTGCAAGGTACTCTGTATCCCAACTATTTTTATTTCATACAGAGGAGA
This sequence comes from uncultured Lachnospiraceae bacterium, assembly GCA_945492935.1. GTDB lineage: Bacteria > Bacillota > Clostridia > Lachnospirales > Lachnospiraceae > Coprococcus_C. The sequence goes on along the minus strand of CALYVE010000102.1, from coordinate 1,606 downwards.
AGCTCTTGATCATAAGACACCGCTTCTTCGTTCTATGGATGCGATAGGTGTTCAGACCTTGCGTATACTAAAGTTATTCGGCAAGACACCTGTTAAGGTTACACCTTCTGTAGGACCGGAGCAGGAATATTTTCTGATTGATAAGGCTAAATATGAGAAACGACTTGATCTTCGACTGACCGGACGTACATTGTTTGGTGCGCCTTCTCCAAAAGGACAGGAGATGGAGGACCAGTATTTCTCAATTATCAAGGATAAAGTATCTTATTTTATGGAAGATCTCAACAAGCATTTGTGGGAGTATGGCGTTCCGGCTAAGACACAGCACAACGAGGCGGCTCCGGCACAGCATGAGATTGCACCAATTTTTGGAACAACGAATATTGCAAATGATCAGAATCAGCTTGTGATGGAGACATTAAAAAAGGTTGCAGACCGTGCAGGTTTCGCCTGTCTTTTGCATGAGAAGCCATTTGCGGGAATCAATGGTTCCGGCAAGCATAATAACTGGTCGTTGTCTACCTCTGATGGTGAGAACCTGATGGATCCGGGCAAGGAACCGGAAAACAACTTGCAGTTTCAGGTATTTTTGGCGGCAGTTTTAGAGGCTGTAGATAATCATCCGGAGCTTCTTCGAATGTCTGCAGCATGCCCGGGTAATGACCATAGGCTTGGGGCATTGGAGGCACCGCCGGCTATTATTTCAGTTTATTTAGGTGATCAGCTTGGAGATTTGGTTGAACAGATTATCGAAAATGGTGAGGCAAAAACAAGTCCGAAGAGACGCTTATATCGTGCCGGTTGTTCCGTTATTCCGGAGTTTAAGATGGATGCAACCGATCGTAACCGTACATCACCATTTGCTTTTACCGGTAACAAGTTTGAGTTTCGAATGGTCGGTTCCACACAGTCTGTTGCACAGCCTATGATGGTTTTGAATACGATTGTTGCAGAAGCACTTTCGGATTTTGCTGATGTATTGGAAAAGGCAGATGATTTTGAAGCGGCTGCAAAGAAGCTCGTTGTTGATAAACTTCGTGAACATAAGCGCATTATCTTCAATGGAAACGGATATTCGCAGGAGTGGGTGGAGGAATCCGCAAGACGCGGTTTACCAAACATTCCGACTATGGTAGATGCGATTCCGTATTTTGCAACGGAAGAAAACATCCGCATGTTTGAAAAACATGGTGTTCTTTCCGAAGTCGAGATGAAGTCCCGTGAAGTTGTTTTATATGAGAGCTATGCAAAGCAGATTAATCTGGAAGCACTTACCATGATTGAGATGAGCAGACGAGAGATTGTTCCTGCAGTTATGCGTTACGAAGGAAACATTGCGGCTACAGTCAAGGATTTAAAGGCAATTGGCGTATCAGCGGATGCCCAGGTGGAATTAGCTAAGACAATAGATGATAAGCTTCAGTCACTCATTCTTGCAACAAACAAACTGGAGAAGCTTACGATAAAGGCAAAGGATTATGAGCATAATCCTTGTGCGTGGGCGACCTATTTCAGAGATGAAGTATTTAGCTTCTTGGATCAGGTACGAACCCCTGGGGATGAGCTTGAGAACTTTGTGGGGGGGCACTTTGGCCCGCTTCCAAAA
>CALYVE010000101.1 GCA_945492935.1 uncultured Lachnospiraceae bacterium | reverse complement strand
TTGCAGCACGTTTTGACATATTGCGGAAAATTTTGTCCTGAACTTCCGTAGCTACCCCTCTCGTTCCTGTTGCTTGTCCTTTGCATCAACAAATGTCTGTGGAAGAACGGTTACATCCTTCCAGAAACCTCCGCAGCAATCACCATCCTCACATAAAAAATAAAGTCCCATGTAGTCGGTAACTGCCTTGTCCAAACCTACAGGGGACCACCACGGTACTTCAAACCGCAACAGCAATGTATCTTGATCGTGTGCAGAAACACAAAATTCTTTAATTTTGTATATCAATTCGCCATCTGCAAGGTATATGGTACATTTGCATGGCTTTGTCTTGTATAATTTGATACCAATCCGAAATCTGACACTGTCACCTGTCCGACAGCATAATTTCTGTGCTTTAATAATTCCGATATTATCCTCGCGCTTTCCCGCACGATATTGATAAATATATGTTACCCAACGATTCAGCATACGCTCCCCCTCTACTCACAGTTACATAATATGAATATATGAAGGAGCTCGTCCTATTATTCCTCTTTTTTTAATTCATTCGCAAGTGCTGCAAACTGTTCCAGTGTAAGTGCCTCTCCACGCACAGACTCCGGAAGTCCAAGGGCATTTAATGCATCGACAACATGCTCCTTTGAGAAGGATAAGTTTGCTGCATTGTGAATTCCATTTTGCAACGTTTTACGACGCTGATTAAAGGATGCCCGAATCAGACGAAACATAAGTGCTTCATCCTCTACCTCAACCGGTGGCTTCTCATGCTTTGTCAGGCGAATAACTGCCGAGCCAACATTCGGTCTTGGCATAAAACAGTTTGGCGGTACGTTCGCAACGATATAAGGCTTTGCATAATATTGCACGGCAAGCGAAAGTGCACCATAATCTTTACTTCCGGGACCTGCCTGCATCCGCATCGCAACCTCCTTTTGAACCATAACCGTGATAGAAGACGCCGGAATATGATTTTCAAAAAGTCCCATAATAATTGGAGTCGTAATGTAGTATGGCAGATTTGCAACAACCTTTACTTCTCTGTCACTAACCAATTCCCGAATGTCCACCTTTAAAATATCATTATTTACAACTGTTACATTGTCATATTCCGAAAGTGTCTCGTCCAACACCGGAAGGAGGTTCTTGTCAATTTCAACTGCATAAACGTGACCGGCTGCCTCTGCAAGATACTGTGTCATTGTCCCGATGCCCGGTCCGATCTCAAGAACAATATCATCCTTTGTGATGTCCGCCGCGGCAACAATCTTATTTATAACATGTGCATCAATCAAAAAATTCTGCCCGAATCTTTTTTGGAATGCAAAATTGTATTTTTTGATGATATCAATTGTAACCTGTGGATTACTTAATTTCTCCATATGTCCTCCGTCAAATTTGTACCGTCTTGCCAATTACCGACCGGTTTCTTGCGTACGTTCTTTGATTTTGTATAATTTGTGCGCATTTTCCCAAGTAATATCATAAACTTCCTGAACAGAAATCCCTTTTATTTCAGCAATTTTTGCCGCAACAAGCGGCAGATTCAAAGAAGTGTTTCGTTCACTGCGAATAGGGGAAAGATATGGACTGTCTGTCTCCAAAACCATACGTTCCATCGGGATATAGGCTACCGCTTCTACTAACTTCTTCGCATTCTTGAATGTGACAACTCCTCCTATGCCAAAATAAAAATCCATATCCAAAAACTCGCGTGCAGTCTCCTTGGTGTAGGAATAGCAGTGTACAACACCACCTATTTCCCCTGCCTTTGCCTGACGCATAACTGCTATTGTGTCCTGCGCCGCATCCCGGCTATGAACCACAATCGGAACGTTCAGTTCTCGTGCAAGATTCATCTGTGCCTCGAACCATTTTTGCTGTAATGCCTTGTCAATATTATCATAATGATAATCAAGTCCAATCTCGCCGATAGCAACAACCCGTTCATGCTCCGTGACAAGGGAGCGAAGCTGCTCCATGGCATCTGAAGTTTCAAATGCATAAACCTCTGTCGGATACATACCTACAGCACCGTATACATAGTCATATTGCTCGGTAAGCTGCGCTGTAATACGGGATGTATCAATATTCGTTCCTATATTTGTTACTGCCATTACATTATGCTCCGGAAAGCTTTTCAGAAGTTCCTCACAATCTTTATCGAATGCTTCGTCATCATAATGTGCGTGTGTATCAAAAATTCGTATCATCTTATAAATTACCTCTCTTACTTGCACCATTGTCACATATTTTTGATTTACTCGCAAGTTTTTTACAAAACTTATATATTTTTATTGAATTATTCCGCAAAATTCGATAGAATATTAATAGTATTTTTGTTTACAAGAAGGGGGCTACATGTATGACCATTCAAGATTATTTAGATAGCAACGCATTAGACGAACTTATGGAAAAATGGGCGAAAGCTACGAACATGATTGCAGTTGCCCTCGACGATGAAGGCAATTTTATTTCAAACAAGCTTGGATTCTCACGCAATAACATTGAAGCATTCAGCGAGGATATCGAAGTAGATGACGTAATCGTTGCTTCAGTTGTCGGAGGACCGTTAGATGAGAATGCAGACGAAGACACGGTTATGGCAGCCGGTGAATATCTGGCTCTTTCCATCCAGCACTTATTAGAATCTTCTTACCGCAAGAAAATGTATGATGAATTACAGTCTTCTTTCTCGAGTGCGGTTGAGGAATCTGCCGACTTAATTAAGGAGCTTACTTCAAAGTCACAGGGTCTTAAGAAGATTGAGAACAAGCAGAACATCCTTGCACTGAATGCTTCTATCGAAGCTGCACGTGCCGGTGAGGCCGGTCGAGGATTTACGGTTGTTGCACACGAATTCGGTAAGATGGCACATGAGTCCGGTATGATTAATGATTCCATCCAAAAGACCTTGCGTCAGCTTGATTCTTCTATGCAAGAGATTGCAAATATGTAATACAACTTTTTCACATATTATACACAATTCGAACATAATTAAAACACAGTTTCATTTTATAGTGGGTATTGTAAGAGTTTTCAAATCCTCTCTCCCCTCTAAGCGAGCAGTGATGAGCCAACATCATTGCTCGTTTTTTTGTTCTTTTCCGCGGTATTTTGGTGCAGATCCCCTTTGGCAATACAATTGCAAAAAATGGGGCAAAAGCGATTCTTTCTGATTTGCTTTTTTCCATATTTATGCTTATAATAGGTAACAGTATTTATTGCAAATTGGAGGTTTTTTCATGATTAACGAAATGTACAAGGACATGACAGGTAAAGGCTCTGTCATTCGCGAGTTTTTTACCTATGCAAATAAAAAAGCTGCCGAAATCGGAGCAGAAAACATTTTTAACTTTTCCATCGGCAACCCATCTGTACCGGTTCCGCAGGAATTCACAGATTATATGATTGAATTATTACAGACGAAGAACCCTGTTTCCCTCCACGGATACAGTCCTTCTCTTGGTCTCGATTCTACACGTGCTGCTGTTGCGGCTTCCTTAAATCGTCGTTTTGGCATGAACTATGGTCCGGAACATATTTTCATGTCTTCCGGTGCTGCAGGCGCACTTGCGCATGCAATCCGTTGCGTAGTAAAGGACGGCGATGAGGTCATTACGTTTGCTCCATACTTCCCGGAGTACGTTCCTTATGTGACAGGTACCGGCGCTAAGCTTACGGTCGTGCCTGCTGATATTGACACCTTCCAGATTAACTTTGAAGAGTTCGAAAAAGCCTTAAATCCAAATGTTCAGGCTATTTTAATTAACTCTCCAAACAACCCATCAGGTATTGTTTACTCAACAGAAACAATTACTCGTCTTGCAGCTTTATTAAAAGCAAAGGAAGCGGAATATGGTCACGAAATTTATTTAGTTTCTGATGAACCGTACCGGGAAATCGTTTTCGCCGGCACAGATTCACCATTTATATCAAAATATTATGATAATTCCATTTGCTGCTACTCATTCAGTAAGTCCGTTTCTCTCCCTGGTGAGCGTATCGGTTACGTGGCAGTGAACCCTGCATGTAAGGATGCGGAATTAATCGTTCTTATGTGCGGTCAGATTTCAAGATTTACGGGACACAACTGTCCACCTTCTATCATTCAGCTTGGGGTTGAGAAGGTTCTTGATATGACAAGCGATTTATCCATCTACGAAAAGAACAAAGACATTTTATATCGAGAGCTTACCCGCATTGGGTACGAGGTTGTGGAACCGGGCGGAACCTTCTACATGTTCCCTCGTTCGGTTATCGCAGATGCAAACGAGTTCTGCTGGCGTGCAGCGAAGGAGCTGAATTTAATTATTGTTCCGGGTGACAGCTTCAACTGTCCGGGTCATTTCCGCATTTCCTACTGTGTTACAACTGACATGGTTGAGCGCTCTATTCCACTCTTCGAGCAGCTTTACAAGATCTACAAGTAAAGTAAAATGATTGTTGGCAATTGTTTCGGAACAAACAGTTTTCTTCGCACTCCCGGAATGGAACCATCACCGTGAAGAAAACGTCCGGGTAAGAATCGTGCCAACGATTACTTGACAGAAACCAGATGTACAAGTAAGCTTGTTTTTTTGCTTGTTTTTGTGTATAATTAGGGGTAATGTTTATGGCATCATTTGCAAAACACAGCAATGGAGGTAACTACATTTGAAACCACAGAAATACGCAGGCATTTTGTTACATCCAACCTCACTTCCGGGACCGTACGGAATTGGAGATTTAGGACAGAATGCGTATCGTTTCATAGATTTTCTTGTAAAATCCGGTCTGAACATGTGGCAAGTTTTACCACTTGGCCACACCGGCTTTGGTGACTCCCCATATCAGCCGTTCTCGGCATTTGCGGGTCAGCCGCTTATTATCAGTCCTGATCATCTCAAAGAATTGGATTTGCTTGATGATGCGGATTTTGCTGACATGCCGAGCTGGAATCCGGAGCAGGTTAGCTATGGCGAAGTGATTGAATTCAAATATGGCCTTTTGAAAACGGCCTATGAGCGCTTTTGCGATAACACTTACAAAGATGGGTTTTCCACTGACGAAGAATTGATGACGCAGTACAGAACATTCTGTCAGTCACAGGCAAGCTGGTTGGAGGACTATGCATTATTTATGGCAGGCAAAGACTATCACGATGGTCTTCCATGGTATATGTGGGAAGATAACCTCAAAAAGCCTACAAAAAAACAACGTGCAGTCTGGGTTGAAAAGCTCCAAAAAGAAATGGACTACTATCGTTTTATCCAGTTCTTGTTCTTTTATGAGTGGAACAAGCTTAAGGCTTATGCCAACGATAACGGTATTTCCATTGTCGGTGATATTCCTATTTTTATGGCTTGGGATAGCGTCGACGTATGGGCAAATCAAAAATTATTCTTATTAGACAAAGATGGCTACCCAACGGTTGTTGCAGGTGTACCACCGGATTATTTTTCGGCAACCGGTCAGTTGTGGGGTAATCCGCTTTACAACTGGGAAAAGCATACAGAGACAGCCTACGAATGGTGGCAGGCACGTATTCGTCATCAGCTCATGATGTCTGACTTCCTTCGTATTGACCACTTCCGTGGTTTTGACGAATTTTGGGCCGTTCCATACGGAGAGACAACGGCGATTAACGGCAAATGGATTAAGGCACCCGGCGTAAGCTTCTTCACACAGCTTGAAGCTACACTTGGTTACCGTCTTCCAATCATCGCAGAAGATTTAGGTGAGATTAATGAGTCCGTATCGGAGCTTCGTGAGAAGTTTGGCTTCCCGGGTATGAAGGTACTTCAGTTTGCGTTTGAGAATCCGGAGGAGAACGATTTCCTTCCTCATAACTTCACACGCAACTGCGTATGCTATACAGGCACACATGACAATGATACAACAATTGGCTGGTATAAAAACTGCTACGAAGCATCAAAGGATAAGCTTCGCAGATATTATTGGACCGACGGCTATGACATTTGCTGGATTTTAATTCGTGCCTGTCTTGGTTCCGTTGCCAATATGGCAATCATCCCGATGCAGGACATCCTTTGTTTAGATTCCTGGGCGCGTATGAATACACCCGGTGTCGGCGAAGGAAACTGGGCATGGCGTTACAAGGAAGATGCTATTACTCCGGCACTGGAAGCACGTTTGTATGAGACATGTAAAATGTTTGGTAGATACTAATACAAGGAGGGCGTTGACATGAAATCTCTTGGTGTAGGAATTGTATTAATGTTCGCTTTATTTTTCAGTATGCCATACCACTGGTATTTGAGAAATCTTTGGAAAAAGGATCCGGAAAAATCATGGAAAAAAGCGCGCAAATATGTATCCGCTTTCTTCCGCAAGGAACTTAAGATTTCCGGTTGCAAAATCGAAGCAAAGGGAATCGAGAACATTCCTAAGAATGTACCGGTTTTATTCGTAAGTAATCACCGCAGTTATTTTGATATTCTGATTTGCCACGAAACGATTGGAACTCCGGTTGGTTTTGTAGCAAAAAGTGAGATGCGCAAAATCGCTTTGCTGAATCATTACATGGATGATATTGGTT
>CALYVE010000100.1 GCA_945492935.1 uncultured Lachnospiraceae bacterium | reverse complement strand
TACAGCATATTATGATAATGACGAAATCTATGAATTAGTATGTGATTATGCATTAAAATATTTGCGCGAGGATGCAGAATTCGACAAACAGATTATTAAAAGCATGATAAAATTAAGCGAAATTTCTGGTTCGAGTGTTATTCAATTATTACAATTACAAGGTGTTCTTGATTACAAAAACGACCTTGATTACGAAGCATATCGAAACGGAGAAATCGATGCCTTTGAATTTTTTCAACGAAAAATCAAAAATCTCGAGCTTACTCCTGCGATGTTAGGATTGGATCCATGTTCCGGTTCTGTTGTTGTTACGGATGTAAACAACGGTGATGTTTTAGCGATGGTATCTTACCCAAGCTATGATATCAATTACCTGACGAACGAAGTAGATAGTGCATATTATGCCAAGCTCCTGGAAGATACGACTACGCCATTGGTAAATCGTGCTGTTCAACAAAAGACAGCACCGGGTTCAACATTCAAACCACTTTCTACGGTTGCCGGTTTGACAGAAGGTATTATGACACCGGAAGATTATTTCTTCTGTAGCGGAACCTTTGATCAAATCACACCGGAGGCACATTGCTGGTTACGCGGTGGTCATGGATCTTTGTCTGCGGAATATGCAATTCAGGATTCGTGTAACATTTATTTCTACAATGTCGGATTTAACTTGGCAACAACGGATATGGGTCGTTATTCTGATTCGTATGGTCTTGAAAGACTTACGAAATATGTTGATATGTTTGGTCTTACAGATGTATCGGGAGTTGAACTTCCGGAATCAGCTCCGAATGTTTCAAACCGCGATGCTGTTCGAAGCTGTATCGGGCAGGGTACAAATGCATACACACCGGCGCAAATTTCAAGGTATGTTACAACGGTTGCAAACAGTGGTATATGTTATAATTTAACATTAATTGACAAAGTATGTGATTCCGATGGTAATCTGATTGAGGATAATCAGGCCGAAGTTCGAAACACATTGGCAGATATCAGTGAATCAACATGGACAACCGTTCATAACGGTATGCGCCGAGTTGTACAATATCACACTCCAAATGATGAACTTGTAAAACAGGTTGATGTTGCTGTTGCCGGTAAAACAGGTACAGCGCAGGAGAGTGAGGTTCGTTCCAATCATGCTTTGTATATTTCATATGCACCATTTGAAGCACCGGAAGTATCCGTTACCTGTGTAATTCCAAACGGATATTCATCCGGTAATGCACGAGAGTTAGCAGGTTTCATTTACGCCTATATGTATGACCCGGATAAGCTTTCAACATACGAAATGACCGGTAATACCGTAGTGTTAGATTAATAGTATAAAGAGGTGAATGAATATCAGTTCCATTGTATTAAAAGGAAATGATAAAGGAATTCGCTTGATTATTGCAAATGATGCTTCCATGAAGAACATATTATCGGATTTAGAGAATATGTTTTCTAGGACAAGCTACTGTAATCAAACGAACAACGAAATCAAAATTTCCTTTGAAGGAAAAGTATTAACAATGGATGAAAGAAATCTGATTCTTAAAACACTTCAATCAAAAGGAATCAAAATACAAACAAATAGAAAAACTCACGAGCATTTATGTGATTCAATACAAACCATACCGGATAAAAATGGCAATTTTTATGTAGGAAATCTTAAAAATGGTCAAATACTGGAAACAAAGGATAGCATTATTATTGTTGGAAACATCGAACAAGGAGCTGCCGTGTATTCGGAAGGAAACATTATTGTGACCGGCTATTTAAACGGATACGCGCAGGCAGGCTCAAAAGGCAGAAAAGACGCCTTTGTTTATAGTTATATGTCTGGGAGGAATATGTAAATGAGTGAAGTGCTTGTTGTTACATCAGGAAAAGGCGGAGTTGGAAAAACTACAACAACTGCAAATGTCGGCTATGGACTTGCCATGCTGGGCTTTTCAGTATTATTAATCGATACGGATATTGGATTGCGAAATTTAGATGTTGTTATGGGACTTGAAAATCGGATTGTTTATAATTTGGTTGATGTAATTGATGGAACGTGTAGAGCCAAACAGGCAATCATAAAAGATAAAAGCTTTTCCCATTTATATTTGTTGCCGGCTGCACAGACAAAGGATAAAACGTCAGTTTCGCCTGAACAGATGAAAAAATTGATTGAACAGCTTAAACCGGATTATGATTACATAATTATTGATTGTCCTGCCGGAATTGAGCATGGCTTCAAAAATGCAATTGCAGCTGCAGAGCGTGCGATTGTTGTGACCACACCGGAAGTATCAGCAATCCGTGACGCAGACCGTATAATCGGTATATTGGATGCCAATGAAATGCCAAGAATCGATCTTGTCATAAACAAAATCAGACAGGATATGATTCGTCGAGGAAATATGATGTCTGTCGATGATGTTGTAGACATTTTATCCATCAATCTGATAGGTACAATTATGGACGATGAAGAAATCGTTATTTGCACAAATAAAGGCGAGAAAGTAGCATCAAATCACACAAAATGTGGGAAAGCATATATTGATATAGCAAAAAGAATAAGTGGTATGGCGATTGCTGAGGATACCACCAAATTTACATTTAGATGGCGAAAGAAGAGAAAACATGTTCAAAAAATTCAGTCTCAAGGATTATAATTTCAAATTGTTGATACTTGTTATCATAGCAGTCATTTTTGGAACCGTTCTTATTAACAGCGCAGATTCATCCTTCACAATGCGACAGATTATCGGAGGAACATTTGCGATATTTGTTATGGTATTTGTATCGTTTATTAATTATGATTTTATTTGTAAGTTTTATACTATGGTATATGCCGGAGTTCTTGCCATTCTTGCTTTAGTATTGTTATTTGGTGTTGAGGTTAACAATGCAAAACGATGGATTAATGTCGGTGGTGAAAACGGCGTACAATTTCAGCCATCGGAGTTTGCAAAGCTTGGAATGATTGTTTTTACCGGTGTACTGCTTGCGAAATTCAAAGATGATGATAAGCTGAACTCGTTTCGGAGTTTATCCATGTTTGCAATAACATCCGGTATTTGTTTGTTATTTATCGTATTGGAACCTGATCTTTCTACAACTGTATGTTTAACCCTCGTTCTTGTAACAATGCTTTATGTGGCTGGTCTAAGCTACAAAATTCTAGGTCTGGCTGTACTTATTTTTGTTCCGATCGCCGGAAGCTTCCTATGTTACATTCAACGTCCGGACCAGTTTTTACTAAAAGATTATCAGGTTGCACGTATTTTGCAGTTTATTTATCCTGCGCAGTATGGTGTCGATTATTCACAGCAGAATAATTCAATTATGGCTATTGGATCCGGTCAGCTGACAGGAAAAGGACTTAATACATCAACAATTGCTACTGTAAAGGATGCAAACTTTATATCAGAGCAGCAGACAGACTTTATTTTTTCGGTAATCGGGGAAGAATTAGGCTTCATTGGGAGTGTTATTCTAATTGCAATTTTGTTCCTTATTGTGTTACAATGTATTAAGGTAGCGCGTACAGCAAAAGACACAAAAGGTATGCTGATTGCGACGGGTGTGGCATGTGTTATTGGATACCAATCGTTCATCAATATTGGTGTAGCGACTGGAGTTTTGCCGAATACAGGTATTCCGCTTCCATTTATCAGTTATGGATTAAGTTCGCTGGTTAGTATTTTAGCAGGTATAGGTATCGTGCTGAATATTAGTGCGCAAAAACGAAAATACTAAGGAGGTTGCACATGAACATAGGATTAATAGCACATGATACAAAGAAGAAATTGATGCAAAATTTCTGTATTGCATATCGTGGCATTATGTCTCATCATGAGCTATATGCTACGGGAACAACCGGACGAATGATAGAAGATGTTACGAATCTTACCGTTCACAAGTTCCTATCCGGTCATACGGGAGGAGAGCAGCAGCTTGGTTCCATGATTGAAAGCAATGACCTTGATATGATGATTTTTCTTCGCGATCCTCAAACAAAAAAAGCACACGAGATGGATATAAACAATATTTTTACTCTTTGTGATGTTCATAACATTCCGCTTGCAACGAATCTTGCCACAGCGGAGCTTATGATAAAAGCTCTTGATCGAGGCGACCTTGAATGGAGAGAATTGTTTAAACACTAATCAGATAACAGGTGGTTTTATGATAAAACAGATTATCAAATATGTTTGCGTTATTACATGCCTTAGTTTTTTATTTTATGGCATTTCATATTACAGATGTAAATTTGACAATGATTACAGCAGTCGTACAACGAAGTCATTTTCGATTTCACCACAACTTGCGGAAAAAGCATCCATCACAGATGCCGGTTCTCCGACTTTGGTAAGTGAAAACAAAGAAGATGACTTATTTGATGGCTGTTATTATACATTATTTCTGAATGATACTACAAAAGAATACTATTGTGCCAAAAATGTTCATCAGCGAATGTATCCTGCAAGTACAACAAAGCTTATGACTGCAATTGTTGTTTGTGATAAAGTCAATGCCGGTGAAGTCGATTTGGATGATATAGTAGAAGTTTCTCAAAAATATGATCTTACAGAGCATGATCTTGCTCCTTGTTCATACCATGTTGGTTCCCAAATTACTATAAAAGATTTGTTATATGATTTATTGCTGGAGTCAAACAATTATTGTGCTTTGATTCTTGCTGATTATATTTGCGGAGGAACTGCCGAATTTGTTGAGCTTATGAACAAAAAAGCTATAGAAATCGGTGCTACAAATACGCATTTTCAAAATCCGCATGGATTAGATGATCCAAATCATTATTCGACAGCCTATGATTTATATTTAATTACAAGAGAAGCCTATAATTACGATATTATTCATACGATTGATACTTGTACAGAGTATTCTTTCTCGTATACAAGTCCGGATGGATGGCCGGTTGATGTTATACTTCATCCTACAAATCTCTTCTTAAACGGCAATGCAGAATTGCCATCGAATTATAAGGTGGAGATTTGGAAGACCGGAACGACCTATAAGTCGGGCTATTGTCTTGCTATGTATTTGTCCAAAAATGACCAGTTATATTTTGTATTTGCGGCTTATAATGATTCTAAATCAGCGTTATATGAAGCCCTTGTTAAAATGCTTTGCATGGCTCAATGATGAGAATTCTATTTAGGAGATATTCATGTCAAAAAAACGAAAAACACGCAAATTTAATAATGATATCAAAATAAATGTTGCAACAATTATTATTGCAACGATTTTGATTTATGTATGTATTCGTATTTTTATGATGGTTACAAAAAAGCCTATTACAACCTATAAGGTTAACAAGAGTAATGTTAATAATAACATGGAGCTGACAGGCTTTGCCGTTCGCGATGAAATCATTTTAAAATCAATAAAATCAGGTTACATTTGCTATTATGTACGTGACGGAGAGAAGATTAAGAAAAATACTGTAATATGTACTGTGGATGAAACAGGCAAGATGTATGAACAGATAAACAATACCGAAGCCTATGAGGATCTTCTCACAAAGGATGATTATGATGAAATTCGTTCTATGATCTCACTTTATAAAGTCGGTTATAATGATACAACCTTTTATCGTTCCTATAACTTTGAAAGCAATCTAAACAGCAAGGTTTTGGAATTAACAAACGAAATGCTTATGCAGCAGATAGAGACAAATCAGCCAAATCTTTCCTTTTCATCCGTTGCCAGTCCTTATAGCGGAATTGTAACTTATTACACAGACGGGTATGAAGATTATACAGTGGCAGATGTTACAAGAGAATCTTTTGATCGTACAAATTATGCAAAGGAAACATTAAAAACCGGTGAAAAAGTGGAATCGGCGGCACCAATCGCAAAGATTATCGCTGATGAAAACTGGAATATTGTTGCTCCGATAACGGATGCACAGGCTGAAGCTTTGTCAACAAAACATAGGGTTGCTTTTTCAATCAATAATTCAAGCTATAAGATAACAGCGCCTTTTGAAATACTAACAAAGGAAGATGGCAAATATATTAATATTTCGCTTGAGAGCTTTGTATATAACTTTATGGGTGAAAGATATTTGTCCATTGTAATATTTATGGAAGAAAACAGCGGACTAAAAGTTCCTGAAACAGCGATAACAAAAAAAGAGGTTTATAAGATTCCGGTTGATTTCTTTTCAGCCGGCGGAAATCAGACCCAAACAAATCGATTGAATATTCAGACAAAAGATAGTGACGGAAACCAGACAATTAAGCAGGTCACTCCAATAATCTACAAAACAGAAGACGAGTATTGTTATGTAGATCCGCTTGTTTTTTCTGAAGGCGATGTATTACTAAATATTTCCAATAATCATACGCTTGGAGTATCAATGCTTGATAAAGATGAGATTTCCGGCGTTTACATAGCAAATAGAGGTATTGCGGAATTTCGCATGGTTGTAATCATAAAAACAATTGATGATTTTGTGTTAATTAAAGCTGACGCAGGTATAAAGGTATACGACAATATTATTCTTGATGCAACAAAAGTAAAAGAAAACCAAATTATTTATTAGATTT
>CALYVE010000099.1 GCA_945492935.1 uncultured Lachnospiraceae bacterium | reverse complement strand
TGTTTTATATTTCCAATATAGCAAAATGTTTTATATATACTCCAATTATAGGAGCGTGACAATATGTACCAAAGAATTAAAGACTTACGTGAAGATCATGATTATATACAACAACAAGTTGCTGATTATTTAAAATGCACACAGGTTTGTTATTCATATTACGAACTTGGTCATCGCGACATCCCAACCGATGTATTAATTGAACTTGCTGCTCTTTATAACACAAGCGTTGACTATTTACTTGGCATTACGGATGTTAAGGAACCTTATTCTCCGAATCGCAGGCAAAAGAACTTAAAAGACGCAAACTAACTGATTTTTCTAATATAATTTTTATAATCCGGACAGTTTTCGATATATTTTACCTAATGGAACAACTAAATAGAATTATGCGGTGGTTATATATGATACCACTTTATTGTCGTGTGTCTTCGAGCTGTGTATTCACATGTTAATCGAATTATCAATAATAGGCTTATTCATGCCGGATAATTTATTCTTTGTACATATCAAATGTCATTCAATCATTATGTACATATTTGATGTGGCACAATTTCTTCGTTACACGAGTGGTTCGTAGAAATAGTATATTACACCGTTTTATGAAAAAATCCCAGATGCATCACGCACCTGGGATTTCTATTTTGTTACCGCGGCCTTGTGGCGCGGGGCCCTGCCGGCAGTGCAATCAAAAGAATTGCTGATGAAGCAATTCTTTCTGATTATATTTTCTCTTTAAATTATACAAGCTCAAGAATAACCTTCATAGCACCGTCACCACGACGCTCGCCAATCTTAACGATACGAGTGTAACCACCCTTACGTCCGGCATACTTTGTGCCATATTCATCGAAAAGCTTTGCTGTAAGGTCAACCTTCTTTGTACCGGCCTTTCTACCTGCTGCCTCAGTTGGAACCTCAACTACAGGATAAAGAACCTTAAGCATCTGTCTTCTGGCATGAAGTCTTGAAGGCTGATCCTTCTTAACTGTCTTCTGTACTTCATCGTACTGAGTTACCTTCTTACCATCAACAACTTCCTTAATACGCTTGCCGTCTTTGTCCTTCTTAGCAACCTTTGCTGTTACAGTAACTTCATCGAAGTTATCCTTTTCCTTAACTGCAAGTGTGATTAAGTGCTCAGCAATTTTACGTACTTCCTTAGCACGTGCCTCTGTAGTCTCAATCTTACCGTGATATAATAACTGTGTTACCTGGTTACGAAGAAGTGCGATTCTCTGATCTGACTTCTTTCCAAGCTTTCTATACATTGCCATAATTTAAATCCTCCATACCCGTTATGCGGGTCTTCACTGTGCTTACTATTATTCAGCTTAAGTGGAAAGTCTCATATGTTTACATGTGAGACAGGTTTAAGCACTTTGTGCTTAAACATTCATTGTTTCTTCATGTGCCTTTGGCACGTGAGTTGGGCAAAAGCATGAATGCTTTTGTTTCCTTGTTACTTACTCATCTCCAGACTTGAGAGACAAGCCTAATTCTTTTAATTTAGCTAATACCTCTTCAAGTGACTTACGACCAAGGTTACGAACCTTCATCATGTCCTCAGAAGTCTTATTTGTCAATTCCTCAACAGTGTTGATACCTGCTCTCTTTAAGCAGTTGTATGAACGGACAGAAAGTTCTAACTCATCGATATTCATCTCAAGTACTTTTTCTTTCTCATCATTGTCCTTAACTGTCATAACCTCGACCTGCTTTGTTTTCTCAGACAAATCAATAAAAAGATTCAAATGCTCACAAAGTACCTTTGCAGCAAGACTAATAGCCTCATCCGGTGCTAATGTGCCATTTGTAAATACATCAAGTGTAAGCTTATCATAATCTGTAATCTGACCTACACGTGTATTCTGAACTGTAAGATTTACACGCTCAACCGGTGTGTAAATAGAATCTACAGCAATTGCGTCAATTGATGTATCAAGATCCTTATTCTTATCAGCGCCTACGTATCCTCTGCCGTTTGTAATGGTAAGTTCCATATCAAGCTTAGCATCCGAACCACTTAAGTTCGCAATTACAAGATCCGGATTTAAAATCTCGATATCTCCATCTACCTGAATATCCGCAGCTGTTACAACGCAGTTGCCTGAAGCCTCGATATAGGCTGTCTTAACTTCATTTGTGGCACCATTGTTCTTGATGCAAAGCTCTTTGATATTCATAACGATTTCAGTTACATCTTCCTTAACTCCCGGAATTGAACTAAACTC
The DNA here is from genome assembly GCA_945492935.1 of uncultured Lachnospiraceae bacterium. Classification (GTDB taxonomy): domain Bacteria; phylum Bacillota; class Clostridia; order Lachnospirales; family Lachnospiraceae; genus Coprococcus_C. Next base: position 4,337 of record CALYVE010000099.1, on the reverse strand, counting down.
ATGAAGAACACCTTTGATCTTAACCATGCTAACTGCTGTACCAGGTAAAGATGATAACATAATTCTGCGAAGAGAATTACCAAGTGTAGTACCATAGCCTCTCTCCAAAGGCTCAACTACAAATCTGCCGTACTTGTTGTCCTCTGAAATCTCTGCGATCTCAATTTTAGGTATTTCAAAATCAAACACTATTAACCCTCCTTATGGATAACCGATGTACTAAGTTACTTATCCAATGACATCGCGCGCATAAACGCGCGATGTATTTATTTATCTTACTTTGAATATAACTCGACGATAAGGGTTTCGTTTACAGGTACGTCAATCTGTTCTCTCATTGGCTTCTCTACAACTGTACCTGATAAAGTCTCAAGATCTGACTCCATCCAAGCCGGTGCTGTATGTCCTGCATTTGCCTCAGCGATATCCTTAAATCTCTGAGTTGTCTTGCTCTTCTCTTTGATTTCAATCTTGTCGCCAGGATTTACTCTGTATGAAGGGATGTTGATGCACTTGCCGTTCACTAATACGTGCTTGTGATCTACAATCTGTCTAGCCTCACGTCTTGTTCTTGCAAATCCCATACGGAAGATAACATTGTCAAGTCTAAGCTCAAGTAATACCATAAGGTTAGGACCTGTAAGACCTGGCATTCTCTCTGCCTTCTCAAATAAGTTATGGAAAGGCTTCTCAAGCATACCATAGATAAACTTAGCCTTCTGCTTCTCACGAAGCTGTAAGCCGTACTCGCTTACCTTTCTGTTTGCTCTTGTTAACTTTCTGTTTGATGTCTTATTAACACCGAGATACATTGGCTCCATACCCAAAGATCTGCATCTCTTAAGAATTGGGGTTCTATCTACTGCCATTACCTTGTACCTCCTAATTAAACTCTTCTTCTCTTTGGCGGACGGCATCCATTATGTGGAACTGGTGTAACGTCCTTAATACTAACAACTTCAAGACCACAAGCTGAAAGTGCACGAATAGCAGCCTCTCTGCCTGAACCCGGTCCCTTTACCATAACATCGATTGTCTTAAGACCATATGGCAAAGCTGCCTTTGCAGCTGTCTCAGCTGCCATCTGAGCTGCATAAGGAGTAGACTTCTTAGATCCTCTGAATCCAAGTCCACCTGCACTTGCCCATGACAATGCATTTCCTTCTGCGTCTGTTAATGTAACAATTGTATTATTAAAAGATGACTGGATATGAGCCTGTCCACGTTCTACGTTCTTTCTGACACGCTTCTTAGCCACTTTTTTAGTAGTAACTTTCTTAGCCATTACCTAACCCTCCAATTACTTCTTCTTGTTAGCTACTGTCTTCTTAGGACCCTTACGAGTTCTAGCGTTTGTCTTTGTCTTCTGTCCACGAACAGGGAGACCCTTTCTGTGACGGATACCACGATAGCATCCAATCTCCTGTAAACGCTTAATATTAAGAGCGATCTCTCTACGTAAGTCACCCTCTACTACCTGAGTCTCATTAATGATCTCACTAAGCTTCTTAACTTCCTCGTCAGTCAAATCACGAACTCTTGTGTCAGGACTAACATTTGCTTCTTTTAGAATTCTTGTTGCTGAAGTTCTACCTATACCATAGATATAAGTAAGACCGATCTCGATACGCTTGTCTCTTGGTAAATCAACACCTGAAATACGAGCCATTCTAATATACCTCCGTAAAAAAATAACTACAAATTTGCCTTTGTTGCTTTTGATATCCCTTGCGCCGGCTGCAATAGTCCGGACTGCAAAATCTTCGAGAAAGATTTTGTACATAACAAGGGGTGAAATGCATATCTCCACAATACAGACATTAATGAAATAAATTTTTGCATAGTTTTCTCTATGCCAGCCGCTTGATGTTAGTAAGTAATAATACATATTATTACATGCACAAATACAAGGCATAGTTATAGATGGGCTATCATCCTAAATACCTTGTTCTAACTTTTCCGTTCAGATCAAATCACCTAATGTGAAATGATGACCTATTATAAAAATAGATTTACCCCTGACGCTGTTTGTGCTTTGGATTTTCGCAGATTATACGAATACTGCCTTTTCTTTTAATGACTTTGCACTTGTCGCAAATTGGTTTTACTGATGCTCTAACCTTCATTAAAATGCACTCCTTTCAAAAAAGTCCGCTACAAATAAGCATTGTATCAAAAAAACAATTACAATGCAAGCAATTTTTTTATTTTGCTCTGACAAGTAATTATTTATTTTGCTCTCCAGATAATTCTCCCCTTTGTAAGGTCATATGGAGATAAAACAACCGTTACCTTATCGCCCGGAAGAATTTTGATGTAATTCATTCTAAGCTTACCACTAATATGTGCGAGAACCTGAAGTCCATTTTCAAGTTCAACCTGAAACATTGCATTTGGAAGTTTCTCAAGTACTACGCCTTCCATTTCGATTTCGTCTGCCTTTGGCATATCGTGATCCTCCTTTTAGATATGTGTTATAGTTCTATTCCTTCTGCCTTAGATAAAATCTCTGGCTCACCTTCTGTGATCAATACTGTATTTTCATAATGTGCTGACAATGCTCCGTCAGCTGTTACAACTGTCCAGTCATCTGATAACCACTCCACTTCATAAGTTCCAATATTAATCATTGGTTCAATTGCAAGTGTCATACCCGGTCTCAGTTTTGGTCCTTTCATCATCCTTGTAAAGTTCGGTACCTCCGGTGCTTCATGTAAGCTGGCACCAACACCATGTCCTACTAAATCTCGAACTGCTCGATAACCTCTTGATGATACGTAATTAAAAATAGCTTTTGAAATATCGTTAATATGATTGCCTGCCCTGCATGCCTTCAAACCTTCGAAAAAGCTTTCCTTTGTTACGCGGATCAAATCCGCCGCCTCGGTACTGATTTCTCCGACTCCGTATGTACGGGCCGAATCTGAATGATATCCCTGATAGATGACGCCGGCATCCAAGCTGACAATATCTCCTTCTTCAAGGAATCTCGTCTTGGACGGAATCCCATGTACGACTTCGTCATTTACAGAAACACAAATCGACGCTGGGTATCCGTTATAATTTAAGAAAGAAGGAATACAGCCATAACTTCTGATTACCTCTTCTCCAATCCGATCAATTTCATATGTGGAAATGCCCGGTTTTATTGCTTTTTTTAGTTCCTCATGTGTGAGGGCGAGAATTTTCCCGGCCTCACGCATAAGTTCAATTTCTCTTTCTGATTTTATGAGAATTGCCATTTTAGTTATCTCCTAAAATTGCAACAATTGCCTTAAATACATCCTGCATGTCGACGGTTCCGTCAACCTCTGCAATTACACCCTTCTTTGTGTAGAAGTCAATGAGTGGCTGTGTCTGCTCGTGATAAACATTCAAACGATTCAAAACTGTCTCCGGCTTATCATCATCTCTTAAAATAAGATCAGCACCACATGCGTCACACTTACCCTCAACCTTTGTTGGGTTATATACGATATGGTATGTTGCACCACAACCTACGCAGGCTCTTCTTCCTGACATTCTGTTTACGATATTCTCATCCGGAACTTCTACATTAACAGCATAATCAATACTCTCACCGTTTGCTGCAAGCGCTGCATCTAATGCTTCTGCCTGCGGAATTGTTCTTGGGAAACCATCGAGGATGTATCCATCCTTACAATCGTCAGCCTTGAAACGATCCATAATCAAATCTACTACTAATTCGTCCGGTACAAGAAGACCTTTATCCATGTACTCCTTAGCCTTTGCGCCAAGTTCTGTACCATTCTTGATGTTTGCTCTAAAAATATCACCTGTCGAGATGTGTGGAATTTTGTACTTCTCCGCAAGCATCTTTGCCTGTGTACCTTTACCGGCACCAGGTGCACCCAACATAATAATCTTCATATTACTACCTCCTCATAAACTAGGAATAGGAATGTACCCGAAACGGATACATTCCATATCTACCTAAGTTACTAGTCTGTTAAGAATCCTGAATAATTTCTTACAATCATCTTAGACTCAATCTGCTTTATTGTCTCGATGATAACACCTACAATAATAATGAGTGATGTACCACCAAATGAAACATTTGCTCCAAATCTTCCGTTAAAGAAGATTGGGATAAGTGCAACGATGATAAGACCAATTGCTCCGATAAAGACAATATAATTCAAAATCTTGTTCAAGTAATCCTGTGTTGGCTTACCAGGTCTGATACCCGGAATAAATCCTCCACTTGATTTCATGTTAGTTGCAACCTCATCAGGTTTGAATGTAACGGCTGTGTAGAAATATGTGAAGAACATAATCAGCACTACGTTGATTAATGAATATACCCAGATACCAGG
>CALYVE010000098.1 GCA_945492935.1 uncultured Lachnospiraceae bacterium | reverse complement strand
AAAATTGGAGATAGTATGAAAAATAACATTGTATTAATTGGAATGCCGGGCGCGGGAAAAAGCACAGTTGGTGTTTTACTTGCAAAGGCAATAAGCTACGATTTTATGGATACGGATCTTGTAATTCAGAAAAACACAGGAAAAAAGCTCTATGAAATCATAAATGAGCACGGAATGGAAGCGTTTCTTTCCATTGAAAATGACGTATTAAAACAGATTTTGGCAAATCAGACGGTGATTGCCACCGGCGGAAGTGCTGTGTTTGGCGAAGAGGCAATGGAACATCTTCGTGATATGGCTACTATTGTTTATATTAAGCTTTCCTGCGATGAGATATTACGACGTGTAAAAAATATTAAGACACGTGGTATTGCTATGAAGAAAGGTAAAACATTAGAGGATGTATATTATGAAAGAATTCCTTTGTATGAAAAATATGCGGATATTGTAGTTGAATGCGACAATATGACAATTGAAGATAGTGTCTTTGCGATTATGAAGGCATACGAGCAGGCATAAGCCTGTCGTATGAATGGCGCATAATCTGGATAGAATACTCCTAATTATATTTAGGAGTATTTTTTATGCGAAAAAAGAAAAATAGAATTCGAACAGATTTAGCACTTGAGTTAAAGGAGGAAGTTGAAGATCAATCCGAAGGGATTGAAATTCATACGCTACAAAGCGGTGTTAGTGATATAAGGGAGACCGTTATTAAGGTAACAAATCAAAAGGGAGAACGTGTTCTTGGAAAACCGATTGGAACTTATGTTACCTTGGAAAGTGAAATGCTTCGCAAGGATGACGAAAGCATTCATGAACCGTTTGTTGTTTTGCTAAAGTCTCATCTTAAGAATATGATGGGGGATGCAAATAAGGTGCTTGTCGTAGGGCTTGGCAATCGCAATGTGACACCTGACGCACTCGGACCATATGTTGTTGATAATTTGTATATTACGAGACATTTACTATGTGAAGGTATTGTGGAAGGTGTGAATGAAGTGAGTGCAATATGTCCGGGTGTTATGGCACAGACCGGAATAGAAACCTTACATTTGTTAAAGGCAGTGTGTAAGGATATAAAACCGGATGTTGTAATAGCTGTTGATGCACTTGCCGCAAGAGAAGCGAAGCGACTTAATGCAACAATTCAAATTTGTGATACCGGAATTGCGCCGGGGGCAGGAGTAGGGAATGATCGAAAAAAAATAAATGAAAAAACGCTTGGAGTAAAAGTGATTGCCATTGGTGTTCCGACGGTCATTTCGGTTAATGCAATTATCGCAACGGTTGCAGAGGAATATAAAGTGGAGGGGATTCCGGATTCTCTTCTTTCGATGTTTGTTACACCCAATAATATAGATGAGGCAGTCAAACGAGTCAGCTATACGATTTCAGAGGCATTGAATCGATTATTTGTCGGAATATAACGCATTATTTTTTATCGTATTTATTTTTTCGTACGAGCATATAGTGTAGTATGGGAAAAAATCATTTAAAGAATCAAATAATTAACTATTTTGTAATGACTGTGTTTGTCGTTCTGTTAATCAAAGTAAAAATTATTTTTGATTGCTTTACGTATATTGTCAGGCAGGAGGTGTTACAAAATAACAGATCCTCGAGGCATATCATGGAGGAAGCGCTGTTTCCCGGTTATGTTGACGGGGACTATTTGTTTGAACTTGAACCGGGAGATGAAACAATTGATTATTGTTCCTATGAATGGCAGGAAATAAATGATCCTGTTATGATTGCGACAAATACGGATGCAAAAGAAGCGATAAATACAATTGAAACAACAGGGATAACGTATGATTATAATGATTTATATGATGTAAGTTTTTTGACGCAGAATTGTTTTAATATTTCAGCCTCCGCAGTTGTTTATCCTGAAGAAATCAATCCGGAGACTATGCTCTCGATGGATACAACGATTGATTTGCAAAGTGATGATGTAAAAGTGCTGATTTATCATACACATGGTACGGAAGCCTTTGCTGACAGCAGGGAGGGGGTTGTTGAGGATACTGTGATTGGGCTTGGCGATGAGTTGGCAAGAATACTAACAGAAGAATACGGAATAAATGTCTATCATGATAAAACCGCATATGATTATGTGGAAGGCTCGTTAAACCGTGAGCGTTCTTATGAATATTCCTCTGCCGGAGTCGACGAGATACTTGCACAGTATCCAAGCATTGAAATGATTATTGATATTCATAGAGACGGAGTAAAAGAAGACGTGAGACTTGTTCAGCAAATTAACGGGAAAAACTGTGCAAAGCTAATGTTTGTAAACGGTGTAAGCAGGCTCACATCGACAGGTGATCTAGCGTATCTGGAAAATCCGTACAAGAAAGAAAATATTGCTTTTGGATTTGCGCTTCATCTAAAAGGAAAGGAATTATACGGAGATTTGATGCGGAAAAATTATATAAGCGGCTACCGGTACAATTTGAACAAAATGCCAAAGGCAGCCTTAGTTGAGGTTGGAGCGCAGACAAATACGGTAGAAGAGGCAAGAAATTCGATGGAGCCACTGGCTGCGATTATTTATCGTGTGATTTCCGGCACATAAGAATGTTTTTTCTTGTCACTTTATGGAGAAGTATGCTAAAATTATAAAAGTGTATGCTTGCAAAATAGGGCGAGTATGCAAATTTATAGAGTGAGGATAAATGGATGTCACATTTAGATCAGAGCAAAATTCGGAATTTTTGTATTATTGCACATATAGATCATGGAAAGTCTACATTAGCAGATCGAATTATCGAAAAGACAGGTACGCTTACAAGTAGAGAGATGCAGGAGCAGGTACTCGATAATATGGAATTAGAGCGTGAACGCGGTATCACAATTAAGGCACAGTCTGTTCGAATTATTTATAAGGCGAATGACGGTGAAGAATACATTTTCAATCTGATTGATACGCCGGGACATGTGGATTTTAATTATGAAGTATCCCGTAGTCTCGCTGCCTGCGAAGGTGCGGTTCTTGTTGTTGATGCGGCACAGGGAATTGAGGCACAGACACTTGCAAATGTTTACCTTGCAGTGGATCATAATCTGGATGTTATGCCCGTAATTAATAAGATTGATCTTCCGTCTGCCGATCCGGATCGCGTCGTAAATGAGATTGAGGATGTGATTGGTATTGAAGCACATGATGCACCTCGTATTTCAGCAAAGAACGGAATCAACATTGAGGAAGTGTTAGAGCAGATTGTTGCGAAGATTCCGGCGCCGACAGGCAATGTTGATGCACCGCTTAAGGCACTTATTTTTGATAGTCTGTATGATTCCTATAAGGGTGTAATCATTTTCTGTCGTCTGTTTGACGGTGTCTGGAAAAAGGGTACGAAGATTAAAATGATGGCAACCGGTGCTGAGGCGGAGGTTGTTCAGGTTGGCATTTTTGGTGCAGGTCAGTTTATTCCGTGTGATGAGCTGTCTGCCGGCATGGTTGGTTATATAACAGCAAGCCTGAAAAATGTAAAGGATACAACGGTCGGTGATACGGTTACAGATGCAGATAATCCATGTGTTGAAGCTTTGCCGGGTTACAAGAAGGTGAATCCTATGGTTTACTGTGGCCTTTATCCGGCGGACGGAGCGAAGTATCCGGATTTGCGAGATGCTCTTGAAAAGCTTCAGCTAAATGATGCTTCCCTTAGCTTTGAACCGGAGACATCGATTGCACTTGGCTTTGGATTTCGATGCGGCTTCCTTGGTCTTCTTCATCTTGAGATTATTCAGGAACGTTTGGAAAGAGAATATAATCTTGATCTTGTTACAACCGCACCGAGTGTAATTTACAAAGTTCATAAGACTGACGGAACAGTCATAGATTTAACGAATCCATCTAATCTTCCGGACCCATCGGAGATTGAATATATGGAAGAACCGTATGTTTCTGCTGAGATTATGGTTACAACGGAATTTGTCGGAGCAATTATGCAGCTTTGTCAGGAACGTCGTGGTGTATATAAGAGTATGGAATACATTGAAACAACTCGTGCACTTCTTAAATATGATTTGCCACTGAATGAAATCATTTATGATTTCTTTGATGCACTGAAATCTCGTTCAAGAGGCTATGCATCGTTTGATTATGACATGAAGGGCTACGAGCGTTCTGAACTTGTGAAGCTTGACATTTTGATTAACAAGGAAGAAGTAGATGCTTTGTCCTTTATTATTCACAAGGAAACGGCCTACGAGCGCGGACGTAAGATGTGTGAGAAGCTAAAAGAAGAGATTCCAAGACATTTATTCGAAATTCCGATTCAGGCGGCAATCGGAAGCAAAGTTATTGCCCGTGAGACTGTTAAGGCGATGCGTAAGGATGTACTTGCCAAGTGTTATGGTGGCGATATTACCCGTAAGCGAAAGCTTTTAGAGAAGCAGAAGGAAGGAAAGAAACGTATGCGTCAGGTTGGTAATGTAGAAATTCCGCAGAAGGCGTTTATGAGTGTACTAAAGTTAGATGAGGAGTAAGTTCCGATGAAGAAATATGTTAGCTTATATGTGCATATACCATTTTGTGCAGTAAAATGTAAATATTGTGATTTCTTATCATTTGACGGGGAAAGCTACGGGACAATGCTTCGTTATGTAGATTCCCTCTGTCAGGAGATTAAGCTTTATACTCCGGTTGCGGAAGAATACATTGTCCGTAGTATTTTTATTGGTGGCGGTACACCTTCGCTTTTGGATGAAGCACTCATTACCAATATTATGGCATTTATTCGAAAGACTTTTACTTTAGAGAAAAACTGCGAGATTACGATTGAGGCTAATCCGGGAACACTACGTCATCAGAAGCTGAATGGTTATAAGGCGGCAGGGATTAATCGTATCAGCATCGGACTTCAATCAGCGGATGATGATATGTTAAGACGATTAGGTCGTTTGCACAATTATGATCAATTTGTAGCAAGCTTTAAAGCTGCTAGACGAGCCGGCTTTCAGAATATTAATGTTGACATTATGTCAGGACTTCCGGGACAGACGATACATACTTATGTAGATACTATTTCGAGAGTACTTGATTTTTCACCAGAGCACATATCGGCCTATTCTCTTCAAATTGAAGAAGGAACACCATTTGCAAATGACCCGCAGATTCTTGAAGATATTCCACCGGAAATGATTGACCGCCGTATGTACGAAATCACAAAGAAATTGCTTGCTGCAGGTGGCTACGAGAGATATGAGTTTTCAAATTACGCAAAGCCGGGCTACGAATGTAAGCACAATATGGTCTATTGGACAGGTGGCGAATATATAGGCTTTGGTCTTGGTGCATCGTCATATTTCAAAGGAAAACGTTTTTCAAATATGCGAGACATTTTTTCTTATATCGATTTGATGGAGGAGACGACAGAGAAGTTTGTTACGTATGATGATATGGAGTTGCTGTTTAATGAGACAACAGCGAAACTTCGTCAAAGTGTAACGACGATGTATGTAGATTCACGTATGGAGGAATTCATGTTCCTTGGACTTCGTATGATGTGTGGTGTAAGCCGTAGTGATTTTGAGGAGCGCTTCAAGAAAGATATTTACGAGGTTTACGGACCAGTTTTGAACAAATATACGGACCAGGGATTTATGGTTGTTGATGGAGATCGGATTTACCTGACAGATAAAGGTATTGATGTGAGTAATGTAATTCTTGCTGATTTTTTGCTGGATAAGTAGGAGATTGTATGATACCAATATATAAATCTGACAATGAAATAGAGGCAAATGTATTATTATCGCTTTTGAGGGCAAATGATATTCCGTGCAAGCTCGGTAAATTTAGACAGGGAATAAAAGGAAGCGCGTACAAAGAGTATTCAATCTGGGTTGAAGAAGAAAGCGAGGAGGAAGCAAAAAGGCTTATTGCGTCGCGCGAGGATAACAGTCCCTTTGCGAATATGCCATGGGACCCGGATTCTGACAATACAGATCCGGAACCAAAAAGACCATGGTATCTTGATTCAAAGAAGCGTAACCGGATAGGAAGAGTAATCTTTTATATTAGTATTGCTATCATTGTTTTTTGGTGTATATATACTTCATGATCATATGATTTGATATCAAAAATTTCAAATAATATAATGAGAAAGAATTGATTCATCAGCAATTCTTTAATTGCACTGCCGGCAGGGCCCCGCGCCAAAAGGTCGCAGTAACCAAGAAAAACGTTTCGACATGATTTAGTCGAAATGTTTTTTTTTATATGAAAACTAAAATTTTGCATCAAAACGAAAGCATAAGAAACAATAATATGGTATTTTATGTGCGTGTGTATAAATTATTAGAAAATAGATTTTCTATTTAGAAGGAGAGGAATATTGTATGAAGTTATACAAGAGAATTGTTGCAGTTTTTTTGTCTGGTGTGATGTCTCTTGGAACGTGTACGGTTTCACTTGCGGCGGGACCGGAATCTGCAAGTGAATCGGAGCTTGTGGAACAAACAGAAGAATTCGAGACAACAGAAGCGACAGAAACAACAGAAAGTCATGTAGAATTAGAGGACATAGAGAGTCTTGAAATTGGGTATGACGGCACGTTTGTTGATGGTAGTCATGTCATCGATGAT
>CALYVE010000097.1 GCA_945492935.1 uncultured Lachnospiraceae bacterium | reverse complement strand
AAGCACTGTTCTATTAATATTTGTCGCTCCCATATTTATCCCCTTTCTAACTGCTCCGCGGCTATATATTTTTTGCTGCCTTCCTTAAGACCATCGCAATACTCACAAGAGCATGTATAATTTGACGTCAAAAAACGTTTCATTTTGTCTGTAATCACCGAGGTCTCCTCGCCAATTAAATCGATATAATCATCCTCTGTAGAGGGAATCAAATGCTCTGTTATACGAAAGGCCGCACGATTACATGTGTATAACTTTCATCTTAGAACATTTACAAAATGTCTCAAGTAATTCATCTTTAAAACAAAGCTTGCAATTCAACGTACAGGCTTCTGTAATATTCATCGATGTACTCAACAAATGTGGTTTATCATTATTCTGATAACTCATAATGCTCCATCATCCCCCTTATCTCATCTTCCTTGCAAAACATCATCAAATCGATAATCGAAAGACCTTCCACAAATCGACCGAGTTTCTGCACATAAGGAATCAACTCCTGCTGTAAAAACTGCAACTTAATACCTGCCGTCTTGTATTTGTCACGGTCAAAAAAGCTCATGCCACCCGGAGGATTTACATACGTATCACAGCCAAGCGCCTTTGATATAGAAAGCGCCCATTCATCCGGCGCATTCGCAATAACTCCAGGCAAATTCATCTTTGAAAAAACATCAAACGGCTTGTCTATCCCGAGGTAGTTACATGTTTTCATAACGCTGTCAATCGCAAGCTTTGAAATCATATTTTTTTCGCCATCCACAACCTCGTGTACAAGCTCAAGAACCTTCGCATAATACGGTGCTTTGTTTTTGTAGACAGACAACTGCCCATATAACTTTTCCTGCCATTGCTCTTCATTATTAATCAATATTTGATTAATCGCAGTCTCACGCGCCGCCTTCTGCGTTGGAACAGTAAAATAAATCGGCTCGCCGCTGCTACTGATTATTCGATTTCTGTTAATCCAACCTTTTCGAATATATTGCGGTGTATCAAAAAACACAAAACGGTCCGTGTTATAAATCAACGAAAAATAACCAATATACGGAAAAAGATACGGCTGCATAATTGCGATTTTCATAGGCCACTCCTATTTGTACTTATAAACGATATCCTTCACAATTGCCAATATTCGATCTACATCCTCAAATGCAAGTCCTTCATACATAGGAAGAACAAGTACTCGATTCGATAAATCCTTTGCAACATCCAATTTCATATTTTTGTATTTATTTTTGAAGCATGCCTGATCCGAAGTTAGCGGATGAAAATATTTTCGCGAATTAATACCATCTGCGTGAAGTGTATCGTAAAGCGCATTACGCATCTGCTCATTTTTCAGGAAGATTGGAAAATAGGCATAATTCCGCGTCTGTTCTTCTGTCAAATCAAGTAACGAAATACCATCGATATTGTGGAGATTTGAAATATAATAATCATGAATTTTCTTTCGACAAGCAGCAACCTCATCCACACGTTTAAGATTGCAGATACCCATGATTGCGCAAAGCTCATTCATCTTTGCATTTGCCCCAACTTCGACAACCAGTTCCTCTCCTCTGATACCAAAATTCTTTAGATTTCGAAGCTTATCATACATTGCGGGATTATGAAATGTAATCGCACCACCCTCAATTGTATTGAAAACCTTTGTTGCATGAAAACTAAAAATCGATGCATCACCATACGAACCTATCCCACGTCCCTTATATGTCACACCAAATGCATGCGCCGCATCATAAATCACCTTGATATTGTACTTATATGCAATTCGTTCAATCTCCTCAATATTGCAAACATTTCCGTATACATGAACCGGTAAAATTGCTACTGTTTTTTCTGTGATTAACTCTTCAATCTTCGACTCATCAATACAGCCATTTTCAGGCTTCACGTCACAAAAAACGGGCATCAGCTTGTTACGAACAATGGCATGTGTTGTCGAAATGAATGTGTAAGGTGTTGTGATGATTTCTCCACCTTCCGGAAAATCAAATGATTGAATTGCAAGCTCAAGAGCCATATGCCCATTAACCATAAGCGAAATGCACGGTACATCCAGATAATCACGCAAAGAATCCTCCAATATCTTATGATACTGTCCCATATTCGTAAGCCAGTGCGTATCCCACAGAGGTTTAATCGCTTCCACAAACTCCTCATAGGTTGGCATTGATGACCTTGTTACATTAATCGTTTTTTTCATATTATTCATCCCCAAGTAATTTCTTGTAAATCGCGCCAAAACCATACGTTATTGTATCTTTTTTAATATCCTTCTTCCAATAGTGATATGTATCACTCAGGCAAGCGGAAACCTCGTTAAAGATCTCTGCCAGATATGTAAATGCATTTGCCTGAATCATTGGATTATCACTGCTAAGCATGAGAAAATATTTTTCACATTTGACTTCTTCATCTGTTGACGCATCCTTTTTTCGCAGTAAATCCGCAAATGCTTTGCAGAAAAAATCATTGTCCATATCGCGAAGGAATGGCAGCCAGTGCGTACCGGCCTCCACCATATGGCGCAGGCTCGTCTCCTGTGTAACCTCACTCATATTTGCTTTGTTCTGTTTTTGATATCGGCGCATTTTTACTAAAGCCTTAGGGATGATATGCATTTGTGTCTTTTGTGCAACATCAACCCACCAAAACAAATCCGGGAGCTGCCAACAATCACGACCATATTTTGAGTCAACCATTCGATACTCACGTTTCATAACCGATGATGGGTTGCAAAGAGCATTTCCCTTGTCCCAGAAAAAACGAATCCACTCTGTGGAAGTACGATTTCCCTGATAAAAAATTGAATAATCATCCTCCGGATTTAAGAATTCATCGGTATAATCACTCCAAGAAAGACAAACACCACATTCAGGATGCTTCTCCAAATATGTAATCTGAAGTGCCAGCTTATCCGGATGCCATACATCATCCGAATGCATGAGGGCAATATATTTTCCCGTTGCATACTCTCGCATTTCCGCAAATCTTGAGCCTTTGTTTTCTTCGAAATATAGTGATTTATCATAATACTGTTCATAGCGTTTCATAACCTCTGCGGAATTGTCCGGAGAACCATCATCCGCAACAATAAACTCGATGTTCTTGTAGGTCTGATTAATCACACTCTCAATTGCCTCCGCAACAAACTCCCCATGGTTATAGCAAGGTAAAAGCACAGATACCTTAGGTCCATTAACAAGTAACTCCTCGTCAATTTCAAGCTCGACTTCAAAATCAAGCGAAATATCCGGCAACTTCGATAAAATATAAACTACACTCTCGCCAACTGCACCCGGCTGAATATAAAAGTATTCCCCTACATATTCTTCGTCTATAAATTCAATATTTAAGTCTGCCGGCGCAGCAAAAAGAATCTGTCCATCCTGTTTAAGAATTCGTTTTAATTCCGCAACAACCTGCTTATCCTGATTTGCATAATCAAGTAATCCCTGACATAAAATGACATCGAAAGCTTCAGACGGAAGCATCTGCATGTGATAAACATCCGTCTTATATGTTGCTTCTTCAATCTGATCATCTACTGTCTCATACTTAAGATGCGGACATCTTGTCTGCATCCATACCCAAAAATATTGTGATGGTGTTATCTGCAAAACCCGAAGATGTTCCGGCGCTTTCTGTAAATTTGCCTGTTTTAAATACGCAATCATTTGCTCATCGGTTTTTACACGGCTTTCATATACCTCTACTATCGATACAAGACACTCTGAAACGAGCGATAATGTAGCAACAAGCGTATCATAATTTGATGTCAGAAAATCAGTGCTTCGACAATGATCGGTAAGCGCTATTGCATTTTGAAAAAACTCATCATATGCACGGTATACTTCTTTTGTTATGACGGTCTGAAGCTTGCTAAGTAACGTGCCCATGCTGTTGACTCTCTCAACAATCTGTTCTTTTGTAACTGTCTTTTCCTGCATGATTTGCACTGTTTTAATTGTATATAAATTGATATTTTCAAGCATCTTAACAACATCTGATCTTGCATCTTTTCCGTTCATATAAACATCCTTCCCACACCATAAAATCAACAGCTAAAGTTCATAAAAATTATATCATATTTAGCTATTTTTTTATAGCATTTTATGTGTCCCCGGTCAGTTGTAGATTTTTGTGCTTTGTGCTATGATATAAAGTATGAAGAACGATATTTCAAATCCATCAATTTCATATGTAAACACGGTATTATGCAATGGCGAGGACGCTGCGAATATTACCGTAGCAGCAGCCATTTTACAACAGGGTGGACTTGTGGCCTTTCCAACCGAGACAGTTTATGGACTCGGTGCAGATGCATTAAATGCAGATGCCGCAGCAAAAATCTATGCTGCCAAGGGCCGACCAAGTGACAATCCGCTCATTGTTCACATCGCAGATATCGACGATGTATCAAAACTTGCTACAGTAATTCCTGACAAGGCAAAGCTTCTCATGGAAGCGTTTTGGCCGGGTCCGCTTACAATCATCCTTCCTAAGAAGGATATTGTCCCGGATGGTACAACCGGTGGTTTAAATACAGTCGCAATTCGTATGCCTTCGCATCCAACTGCACTTTCCTTAATTCGCGAAAGTGGTGTTTTTATTGCCGCACCAAGTGCGAACACATCAGGAAGACCATCTCCTACGCTTGCGTCTCACGTCTATGAAGATATGAACGGAAGAATCGAGATGATTCTTGATGGCGGTGCAGTCGGTATCGGAATCGAATCAACCATTGTAGACTTAACCGGTGATATCCCAACGATTCTTCGACCTGGTTTCATTACCAAAGCAATGCTCGAGGATATCATAGGCGATGTTGCAATCGACAAGGCGTTAATCGAGCCGGATCCAAGTTTACGGCCAAAGGCCCCCGGCATGAAATATACGCACTATGCACCAAAAGGTGAGCTTTCTGTTGTCGAGACATCCGATGTAGTTGCAACAATCAATTCACTTGTTGCACAATCGTACGGTAAAGGTTCCCGTGTTGCCGTTCTCGCAAGCAAAGAACATGCAGGCGAATATATCTGTGATGACATTTTAGTTCTCGGAGAGGCAAACAAAGGCGAGACAATTGCTGCACATTTGTATAGCGCTCTTCGTGAGTGCGATGCGCGAAATATCGATTATATTTATAGCGAGTCATTTCATCAAACATCACTTGGTGGTGCAATTATGAATCGACTTTTAAAGGCTGCCGGACAGCGAGTCATTCGAGACGACTAAAACATACATAACAATTACTCTACGAGTTATCAAAACGTTTAGAATGTATGTTATTATATTTATTAATTTAGGAGGACAATTACATGAAAAAAATAGTTATCGGTTGTGATCACGGCGGATTTGATTTAAAGAACGAGATTATCGCTCACTTAAAGGAGCGTGGTTTTAGCATCACAGATGTTGGTTGTGACAGCACTGCATCCTGCGATTACCCGGTTTATGCCAAAAAGGTTGCCAAGGCAGTTGCAGCAGGCGAGGCAGAGCTTGGCATTCTTGTATGTGGCACCGGCATTGGTATGTCAATGGTAGCAAACAAGGTTCCGGGAGTACGTGCCGCACTTTGCGCTGACTGCTTCTCTGCACAGGCTACAAGAGAGCATAACAACGCAAACGTCCTTTGCCTTGGTGCTCGTACAACAGGTCCCGGTCTTGCACTTATGATTACAGATAAGTTTGTCGACACACCTTTCTCAAACGACGAGAGACATATACGAAGAATTAGCATGTATAACTAATTTGTAACATACAATAAAAAGACCAATACTTTTAAATAATAATTTAAAAGTATTGGTCTTTTTATTTTGCCTTCCGCACATCGACACACACCAAATCAAATCTTTGATAAACGCATTTTTGCAGGTTCGTAATTACCTGCTTTCTCGTAATATTCACGCGCTTCCTGCAGCATACCCACACATTCATAAATAACCCCAATGTTGTAATATGCACGAAATCCGCTCGTACCGTGTACTTTTTCATTTTTTTTCGTCGTTGCCTTCAAAAACTCGTTCACAGCCTCATCGAGCATACCATTATTCATGTAAATGAGCCCCATGAGGAACACAAAGTCTGAGGTGTGCGAAAATGTATCATAAACCCCAACTAATCCAAGCGCTTTCTCAAATTGCTTCGTTTCAATCAAACAATAACCATATGACTCCACGCCATTTTGAACATATTCAAGTCTCGGGTCTATATCAATCGAAAGCATTTTGTCATAATACTCCAGCGCTAATTCATATTTGTGCTCCATATAATACGTCTGCCCCAATTGATATAAAATATAAGGATCATCCGGGTGTAATCGATACTCTTCCTCAAGCAAGGATCTGTTGCGCTCGGCTTTTTTGCGAATTGTCTCTTCGTTTCCATCATATCCACTGTGTATCATTTTAAGAGGAATATTATATGTCGAATATTCCTTATCCGAAATACGTTCAACCTGCTCGTGAATTCTTCCAACATAATGAAAATCATGCTTCGGAAACAAGCGATTTATTCGAACATTCGACGCAAACTGTTCCTTCTCCTGGTTCGATGTTTTTCTTGTGAATTCATCAACACGAATCAATCGCCCTACACCATCCGGATGTTGTTGT
>CALYVE010000096.1 GCA_945492935.1 uncultured Lachnospiraceae bacterium | reverse complement strand
AAGCAAATGCAGACTACCCTTCATATTTTTCATAATCTCCTCCTCATCCATTTGATCTTTACCTTCAAGCTCGGCATCCGGTTCGCCGTTTGAAGAAAAAGTCTTAAGCAAAACAAACATTCCGATTGTTGCGGCAATACCACAAATCAAAGGAACATACCAATTCTTAGCAAAGCCTGCAATCACGTATGTAAAGCCTGAAATAATTGCTACACAGATTGCATACGGAAGCTGTGTAGACACGTGGTTAATATGATTACATTGCGCACCCGCGGAGGCCATAATCGTCGTATCCGAAATCGGAGAGCAATGATCACCACAAACCGCCCCAGCCATACATGCTGAAATCGCAATAATCATCATTGTCGAATTATTCTTAAACGCTTCAACTACAATCGGAATTAAAATTCCGAACGTTCCCCATGAAGTACCGGTAGCAAACGCAAGTAGACATGCAACAATAAAGATAATCATCGGCATAAAACTCATCAGACTTTCCGGTGTACCCTTGACAACGCCGGCGACGAACTCCCTTGCACCAAGGCTATCTGTCATCGCCTTAAGCGACCATGCAAAAGTCAAAATCAAAATAGCAGGTACCATTGCCTTGAATCCTTCCGGAACACATTCAAACAACTCCTTAAACTTCATAACCTTGCGGCACAGGAAGAATACCATGGAAACAAGAAGTGCAAAGAAGCTTCCAAGCATAAGACCCTTCGATGCATCACATTGCGAAAATGCAGTTATGAAATCTGTTCCACTAAAGAATCCACCCGTATATATCATGCCGATAACGCAACTGATAATAAGCACTACAATTGGAAATACCAAATCGATAACTTTACCCCTTGAAGAAGGTGTCGCAGACTCAGCATTTGCAAACGGACGATCCGATGTCGTATATAAATCGTTGTTTAATATTGCATTCATCTCATGCTTACGCATAGGTCCGAAATCAACCTTCATGACAACAAGTGTAACCATTGCTACAATTGTGAGAAGTGCATAATAGTTATATGGAATCGCACGAATAAATACAGAAAAACCATCTTCATCCTTTACGAAGCCTGTAACCGCTGCTGCCCACGATGAAATCGGTGCGATAATACAAATTGGTGCTGCTGTTGCATCTATCAAGTATGCAAGCTTCGCACGGGATACCTTATGATTATCCGTCACCGGTCGCATAACACTACCAACCGTAAGACAATTGAAATAATCATCAATAAAAATCAATGCGCCAAGAAGAATCGTAACAAGCTGTGCACCGATTCGTGTCTTGATATGCGTGCTTGCCCATTTACCAAATGCCGCTGAACCACCGGCTTTATTCATCATGCAAACCATAATCCCAAGAATTACAAGGAATACAAGAATACCGACATTGTAGGAATCCGATAAAACACTTACGATTCCGTCATCAAAAATATGATTTATCGATCTTTCAATTCCGCCTTCCGTAATTCCGCCATAGAAAAATCCGCCTAAAATAATACCTACAAACAGTGAACTGTATACTTCTTTTGTGATAAGCGCAAGAAGAATTGCAACTATCGGCGGAACCAACGCCCAAAAGGTATCATACAACTGTGGAACATACTCTGCTACTTCCATTTAACCCCTCTTTTCTCTTTTGAAATATTCTGTCTTACAGAAATTTTTTACCAAGATAAATCAGCAGACAAGAGCCAATTACCGAAACAATAATTCCGCCAATAATTCCGCTGCCACTAATTCCTAAAAGACCTAACACAAATCCGCCGACAACACCACCTACAATACCTAAAACGATATTGCGAAGCGCACTTCCTTTCGAACCCATAATGTTACCGGCAATCATACCTGACACACCACCAACAGCAATGCAAAGAATAAAGCTAAATATCTTGCCTATCATTGATGCTACCTCCTTAAAAAATAATTAAGAAAATTATAGCAAATTCTATCTAAAATGTATATGCTATTTTTCGATTGAAACAACAATTTTGTTTCTGTTGAAACTCCTATGTAACAATGATAGAATAATGGCGGATTTTATTATTTGAGGTATATTATGAAACATAAGATAATTACATTTGTAAAAAAAGAAACGATTCTGGTAATCAGCCTGCTTCTAGCAGCCATTTCCTCTTGCTTTGTTTTTCCGGGCAAAGAGTATTTATCCTATATCGACTGGCATACCCTGATGCTTTTGTTTAGCCTTATGGCTGTTATGGCCGGATACCAGAAGCTTGGTCTGTTCAAGGTTGTCGGCGCAAATTTGCTGTCCCGCACAAAGCACACAAAGCAATTATCACTCATTCTCGTTTTCTTGCCATTTTTCTTTAGTATGCTAATCACAAATGATGTGGCCCTTATAACGTTTGTACCATTTGCTATTATCGTACTCCGCATGGCAAAGCTTGAGCATCGCATCGTTCCGATTGTTATTTTACAAACAATCGCCGCGAATCTCGGAAGTATGCTGACACCGATGGGAAACCCTCAGAATCTCTATCTATACGCACAGTCGCATATGGGAATTGGCGATTTTTTACTTCTCATGCTTCCTTACACAATTGTCGCTGCTGTTTGCTTACTGATTGCATGTTTATTTGGAAAAAAGGAAGAACTTGGAAAAATCACATTTGAAAACGATGCAACTCTTTCCATTATACCATCGTTGTCATATGGTATATTATTTTTCCTTTGTCTTTTGTGTGTTGCTGATATTGTTGACGTCAAAATCGTTCTCATCTGTATCGTAGTTTATCTTTTCCTTTTTGACAGAAGCATCTATTCAAGGATTGACTATTCATTGCTCGGAACGTTTATCGGATTCTTTATCTTTATCGGAAATATGGAGCGTATTTCGGCATTTCGTTCCTTTATCGAACACATTGTGTCCGGGCACGAAGTAATCGTTTCCATACTATCAAGTCAGATTATAAGCAATGTTCCTTCTGCGCTTTTGTTATCCGGTTTTACGTCAAACTTTAAGGCACTGATTATCGGTACAAATTTGGGCGGACTCGGAACACTGATTGCATCAATGGCAAGTCTTATTTCATATAAACAAATCGCCCGGGAATACCCGGACGATCGCGGATGTTATCTTCGTTTTTTCTCAATTGCTAATCTTTTGATGCTTGCTCTATTACTCGGATTAATGCTCCTTCTTTGACTTTTTCTTTTTCCTTGTTGATAACACATATTTGTTCGCAATTGAAAGACCTATCTTATACGGAAGCGGACGCAGCTTGCGATCTGCTTCTTTTAATTTTTTTCGAATCTCAATTCCTTGCGGACAATGCTGTTCACATTTTCCGCATGCAATACACTGACTTGCAAAGCCGGGGTCCTTGCGAAGACCAACCGTCTGTGCATACTCATGTCGGCCGGCTGATTTCTTTTCGGCATACATGGAATTGTAACAGCGGAAGGTTGCAGGTATATCAACATTCTTTGGACAAGGCATACAATAATTACAGCCTGTACAAGGTACTTTGATATTATCATTAATACTTTTCTTAATCTGCGCAATCATTTCACGGTCGCTATCATCAAATTCATATTCTTGAACCTCCGATGCAATGCGTGCATTCTCATCAAGCATTTCCATGGAATTCATACCGGAAAGCACGCATGTAATCTCCGGCTGTTCCCAGAGCCAGCGAAGCGCCCACTCTGCAGCAGAACGTTTTTTGTCATGCTTTTCGATGAGATTTCTTGCCTTCTCCGGTAATAGATTCACAAGGCGGCCTCCGCGAAGCGGTTCCATAATAATAACCGGAATCCCCTTCTTGGCCGCTGCCATAAGACCTGTGCGTCCTGCCTGGGTGTGCTCGTCCATATAATTATACTGAATCTGCGTAAAATCCCAGTCATACGCATTTAACACCTCCAGAAACATCTCTGTATTGCCGTGATATGAAAAACCGACCTGACGGATACTTCCATCTGCTTTGTGTTTTTCAATCCATTCAATTATGCCGTTTTTCTTGAGATTGTTCCACGATTCTATATCCGTAATCATGTGCATCAAATAATAATCAATATAGTCGGTCTGCAACCGCCGTAATTCTTCATTGAAAAACTTATCAATACTTTCCGGTGTCTTTACGAGATACTGCGGAAGCTTTGTTGCAATTTTTACTTGTTCACGAATATTGTTCTTAGCAATAATCTTACCGAGACACTCTTCATTTCCGGAATACAGATACGCCGTATCATAATAATTGATTCCAAGTGCAAGGCCGTGAAGAACCTCTGCCTCTGCTTTCTCAAAATCAATATTTTTGCCTTTCCTTGTAAAACGCATACAGCCGTAGCCTAAAATTGATATGTCATTTCCGTATTTATCCTTACGATATTGCATTAAGCCTCTCCCTTCAAACGCAAAAATAGAGTACCGACATTTTCGTCGATATATTTGTATGGGAATTTTTCAAAATCCTGTCGCGTATTTGTACCGGTTAATACTCCGGCGAAGTCAACCCCCGCACGCATCGCAGCCTCTGCGTCAATCACATGGTCACCAACATACAATACTTCATTTTGCGCAATCCCAATTGTATCAATCGCTTTGATGATTCCTTCCGGAGATGGTTTTTTCTCCTTGACATCACCGCCACCGACAATAACCTTTGGCAACCGGTCGATACCATACTTTGCCAGAATATCTCGTACACGGAAGCTTAGCTTCGTAGAAACAATCCCTACGTCAATTCCCATTTGCTTTAATTCTTCAAGCATTGTAAGGGCATAAGGATATACAAGTGTTCCGTCCACAAGCACCTCGTCTGCCTTCTCTTTATAGAGCGTCTCGAATCGTTCGATTAATGTCGCATCTGTTTTTCCTGTCAGCTGAACGAACGCATTTGCAAGTGTCATACCAATTGTAAATCTCACACTCTCACGGTCCGGTGCAGGCAATCCGATAGTAGAAATACCATACTGAAAGCATGTAGTAATTGCATCCGTTCCATCTCCAAGGGTGTAATCAAAATCAAATATAATAGCCTTGTATTTCATATCGACTCCTCTCGTATATACAACAAATCAAAATCAGAAAGAATTTGTTCATCCTATTCAGAAGGATTTGCTTTATCATCAAATTTTTTATTGTGCTGGCGGTAGGGCCCTGCGCCACAATGCCGCGGTAACAAAAACAGTAAGGCCCGACCGAAGCTTTTCAAGTCGAGCCTTACTGTTATTGTATATCAATATCTAACGGTTTGTCTATCTCTTCTCCAACATATTTTCCGTCTTTCTTCCTTTGTCGCACGCATTCCGATAAGAGATATTCAATTTGTCCGTTCACAGATCGAAAATCATCCTCCGCCCAAGCGGCAATCGCGGAATATAATTTTTCGGATAATCTAAGAGGTACCTGTTTTTTTTCAGCCATTAATATAAACTTCCTGAATTAACTACCGGCTGAGCATCGTGGTTGCCGCATAATACCACAAGCAGGTTCGAAACCATTGCAGCCTTTCGCTCCTCATCAAGTTCGACAAGCTGCTTCTCATTCAAACGTTCCAATGCCATCTCAACCATACCTACCGCACCATCTACAATCATCTTTCTAGCATCGATTATTGCAGATGCCTGCTGACGCTGAAGCATAACAGAAGCAATTTCCGGAGCATATGCAAGGTATGTAATACGTGCTTCGATGATTTCAAGACCTGCGTCTGAAACCTTATTCTGAATCTCCTGTTTGATTCGCTCTGCTACAACCTCTGCAGAACCACGAAGGCTACCCTCATCTGCCTGACCGTCACCGGTTGTATCAACATTCGTTGCAACATCATACGGATATATACGAACGATATTACGAAGTGCACTGTCACACTGCAAAGATAAGTACTCCTTGTAATTATCTACATTAAACACAGCCTTTGCTGTATCTGTAACCTTCCAAATTACGGCGATACCGATCTCAACCGGATTTCCGAGACAATCATTAATCTTCTGTCTGCCGTTATTTAAGGTCATTGCCTTTAATGAAATTTTCTTACTTGTTCCTTCAACAGAAACCGCAGCTGCCTCTGTTGCGATTTTGAGAGTGCCTGATGAGGCTGTATCACCACTTTGTGCAAGTCTTGTCTTTGCCGCAGGATTTACGGCACTACAAAATGGATTTACAGCATAAAAGCCCGGCTCGCGAATCGTACCTTTATACTGACCAAACAATGTAAGGACAAGTGCTTCCTGAGGCTTTAATACTTTTAATCCGCAAAGAGGAATCCAACCAATCGACAAAAAAATAATACATATCACAAGCAACGGAATTCCGATTTCTTTTTGCTCATTCTCACTCAAAATACCACCACAAACCGTTCCTACCATTGCCGCAAAAAACAAAACGATATAGCCAAGCAATACAACCATACCATTTTTCTTCGCTGTGTAAATCTTTTCTTCCATAATTTCTCCTTCTTTCTTATCATTTTTGATTCGCCAAATATAGGTCAAATAAATACTTTGAATGATTTAATATTTATCTGATATCAAAAAGATATCATTATTATATTGGTTTGTCAAGTGGAATTTTTGAATATCGTCGTAATGTGAATTTTTAAATTCCGTAATGTGAATTTTTAAATTCCAGTTTCCCATGTTTTGTTATATAATAATTTAAAATATAGTTTGTC
>CALYVE010000095.1 GCA_945492935.1 uncultured Lachnospiraceae bacterium | reverse complement strand
AAGCTACGGCAATCCGGCTTACATCCACATAAGATACACTGCGCAAGCTGTACTTAAATGTATCCGCATTCAGCTGATATACGAAAATTGCAACCTCCACACCTTCCGTCACGCGAATTTTGTCCACTATTCCGTCCGTATCAGTCTTACATGCATCAAATTGTTTGAACATTTCCTCCGTAACAACCGTTGAAATGACCTTTCCATCAAAATGAAGCTTTGCATTCAAAAGTGCCTGACCGGATAACTGATTCTGCTTAAACGTAACCGTGTAAAATGTATGATCAATTATATACTGACTTCTTGCACCTTTTGAGATTAGCGAACCTGCAATCTGCATTGTACGTTCCGAGGTCGACGGATACTTAAATACACCTGTATCGTGTACAATACCAAGGTATAAACACTCCGCACAGGCAGTATTTATCTTGTCGTTCTCAAAGAAACCATACAGCACCTCACAGCAGGACGACGAATCCGGTTCACAGACAAAAAAGTTGCCAAAGCCCTGATTACTCCTGTGATGATCAAAGCAAACGGAATCCTTCGCATTTGCAAAGATGGAGGCAAACTCTCCATGACGGTCTGTATCTCCGCAATCAAGGGAAATACAGAGGTCATAGATTCTATTATCATTCGTACATCGAATTACATCTGCGCCGTTTAAAAACGCAAATTTGTCTGCAATCGGCTGTAAATATACGACAACCTGCTTATCCCCATAATTATCAATAAGATAGTTGTACAGTCCAAGGCACGAACCAACGCAATCACCATCCGGACGGATATGTCCGACGATGGCAATTGTTTTTGCTTCTTGTATTTTTGTAAGAAATTCATTACTCATAATATTTCTCCAATTCTGACAAAAGAGATGTCAGATACAATTACAGAATGTTACTGATTCATAATGTCATCAATCTTCTTAGACATTTCAATACCATATGCAATTGACTGATCCATAACAAATGTTAGTTCCGGTGTGTTACGCAAATTAATATTTCTTGCGAGTTCTCTTCGGATATAGCCATTTGCACTGTTAAGCCCCGCAAGCGTCTCCTGTGCAGACTCTTCATCCCCTAAAACACTAATAAAAGCCTTACAGTATTTTAGATCCGGTGTAACGATTACACTTGTAACACTTGTCATAGGATTAATACGTGGATCCTTTATTTCCATGCTGATAATGCGTGAAAGCTCTCGTAATACTTCCCCGTTAATTCGCTCATTTTTATGACTTGTTTTCTTCATTTATCTTGGTACCTCTTCCATTACATATGCTTCGATAATATCACCTTCTTTGATATCATTAAAGCCATCCATAACAAGACCGCACTCAAAGCCTGACTTTACTTCCTTCACATCATCCTTGAATCGCTTTAACGACGCAAGACCGCCCTCAAAAATCTGCTCACCTTCACGCGAAATTCTTACGCTGCAGCCTCTCTTGATAATACCATCTAAAATATAAGAACCGGCAATTGTTCCGACTCCGGAAGCTTTGTATGTCTGACGAACTTCTGCATGTCCGATTACCTTCTCCTCATAGATAGGATCAAGCATACCCTTCATGGCAGATTCGATATCTTCAATTGCATTGTATATTACACGATACAAACGAATATCTACCTTTTCACGATCCGCTACATCCTTTGCCTGATTATCCGGACGAATATTAAATCCGATAATAATTGCATTTGATGCAGAAGCAAGAATAACATCGGATTCATTAATGGCACCAACGCCGGAATGGATACACTTAACGGCAACCTCTTCATTTGACAGCTTGAGTAAGCTTGCCTTGACAGCTTCTACAGAGCCTTGTACATCCGCCTTAATAATGAGGTTTAAATCCTTAACGTTGCCTTCCTGAATCTTATTATATAAATCATCCAAAGACATTTTAGATTTTGTATCAGCGATAAGCTTCTCCTTACCGCGTGTGATAAATGCCTCTGAAATCTGTCTTGCTTCTTTTTCGTTATCCGTAGCCATAAATATTTCACCGGACTGCGGAACGCCATTCAGACCAAGAATCTCAACCGGCATGGATGGTGTTGCTTCTTTTACCTTGCGATGCTTATCATCAAACATCGCACGGACCTTTCCGTTTACGTTACCGATTGCAACACAATCACCGATGTGAAGGGTACCCTTTTGAACGAGTACTGTTGCAACGGAACCACGTCCCTTGTCAAGCTGTGCCTCAATAACAATACCACGCGCTTTACGCTTCTTGTTCGCTTTTAACTCAAGAATTTCTGCTGTAAGAATAATCATCTCAAGAAGATTATCAATACCTTCTTTTGTATGTGCAGATACCGGACAGAAAATGGTATTTCCACCCCAGTCCTCCGGAATCAATTCGTACTCAGCAAGCTCCTGTTTTACACGATCGATATTCGCACTTTCCTTATCAATCTTATTGATTGCAACGATAATTTCAATACCTGCAGCCTTAGCATGATTAATAGCCTCAACTGTCTGTGGCATAACACCATCATCAGCAGCAACTACAAGAATTGCAATATCTGTAGACTGTGCACCACGCATACGCATAGCTGTAAATGCCTCATGTCCCGGTGTATCAAGGAATGTAATCTTCTGGTTATTGATTGATACTACAGAAGCACCGATATGCTGTGTAATACCACCGGCTTCCCCTGAAGTAACAGACGAATTACGAATCGCATCAAGTAAAGATGTTTTACCATGATCAACGTGACCCATAACACATACAACCGGTGGACGCGCTGTCATAGTTGATTCATCTTCTTCATCTTCCTTTAATATTTCCTCAATTACATCAATCTGTTCTTCTTCCTCTGCAATATAATTGTACTCAAGTGCAATTTCAGCGGCAGAATCGAAATCAAGATCTGTATTTACATTATATAATTTACCGGCCATAAAAAGCTTCTTAATAAGCTGTGCAACAGGTACCTTAATCTTAGATGCAAGTTCTCCGACTGTAAGTACTTCCGGAAGCTTGATTGTCTTAATAACCGGTTCTACCGGCTCCTGTTTCTTTGGTTCAGGCTTCTTAGCCTCAGGTCTTGCCTGCTGGTTACCACGCATATTGTTCGGTCTGTTGTTATTACTTTGTTTGTTATTATTAATTTGTTTGTTATTATTAATTTGTCTGTTATTATTTCGCTCTCCGTTTGAAGGACCATTTTTTCTCTGGTCACCTTGAGCTACCGGTCGGTTGTTGTTACGATTATCCGTTTTTTGTTCCTGCTGTGGAACATTCGGCTTTTTGGCTGCAGGCGTTTTTTCGCCCTGTTGTGCCTGCTTTTTCACAGGATTTACGGGTTTTTCCTGCTTTTGCATTTGTTTTTTATCCGTCGGCTTTTGCTCAACCTTTTTCGGTGTTTCAGCTTTCGCCGGCTTGATATAAATATCGCGGATATATGAGATTAATTCATCACTAATGCTACTTTGAGGCTTCATGCCTTCTTTTTTCTTATTCAAGTATACAAGTAACTCGCTACTTGCAATGGACTTGCCGAGTTCACTTGACAATTGTTTTGCTAATTCGTGTACTCTCATTGATTACACCTCCAATTCCAACTTTAAAGCTATTTGATTTGCAAGACCTTCATCCGTAATTGCTAGAACTGTTCGAAATTCTTTACCAATACGATGTCCAAGTAAATCTTTATCTCCAATAACTTTATACGGTACATCATAATATGTACATTTATCAATAAATCGTTTACATGTATTTGCTGAAGCATCTTCAGCGATGAGAACAAGTCTGGCAGAGCCATCCGAAAGCGCCTTCTCGCAAAGAAAACCGCCGCTCGCAACCTTGCCAGCCTTAGCGGCAATTGAAATAAGATTCAATGCCTGATTAAACCCTGTAACCAACTACATCAACTCCTCGCTAATCTTTGCGTAAATCTTCTCCGGGATTTCCATCTTCAATGCCCTTGAAATACCTTTTGTTTTAACAGCCTTGTTAAAGCAATCGACATTTGGACAAATATATGCACCTCTACCGTTTTTCTTGCCGGTTGTATCAAGACAAATCTCTTGTTCCGGTGTACGTATCACACGTACAAGCTCATTTTTTTGTTTCATTTCACGACAACCGACGCACTGTCTGACCGGTATTTGTTTTGCCATACAGATTTACACCTCATCCTCATATGAGTCTTCATCATACTCATCATATTCTTCATAATCTTCATCCGAACCATAGTAAAGACCGAGTTCCTTCGCCTGTGACTGACTCTTGATATCAATCTTGTATCCTGTAAGTCTGGCAGCAAGACGTACGTTCTGACCTTCCTTACCAATAGCAAGGGAAAGCTGATAATCAGGTACAACAACCTTTGCACTCTTGCCTTCTGCATCTAACTGAACAGAAACAACCTTTGATGGACTGAGAGCGTTCTCGATAAATACAGCAGGGTCTTCACTCCATGTAATAATATCAATTTTTTCACCCTTTAAGTCATCTACAATATTATTCACACGTGTACCATTTAAACCTACACATGCACCCACCGGATCAACATTACTGTCGTTTGACCAGACAGCAATCTTTGTTCTTGAACCGGCTTCTCTTGAAATGCTCTTAATTTCTACGGTTCCGTCAGCAACCTCAGTGACTTCCTTCTCAAATAAACGCTTAACAAGCTCCGGATGTGTTCTTGAAACAAGAATCTTAAAGCCCTTGTTTGTCTTCTTCACTTCCACAACATAAAGCTTAATGCGATCACCAATACGGTAAACCTCACCGGCTACCTGCTCATTTTCGGTTAATATTGCATCTGTCTTCTCATCAAGGCTGATTGTCATATTATTTCCAACAAATCGCTGAACTACACCGGTAATAATATCTTTTTCCTTACAAGCAAAATGATCAAAAATTGCATCTCTTTCGCCTTCCTTAATCGCCTGTACAATAATACTTCTTGCCTTCTGTGCTGCAATACGTCCGAATTCCTTCGATTTTACAGGAATAGATACCGTGTCGCCAAGCTTGTTCTTCTTACTCATTGCAAGTGCCTGTGTGAGTGAAATCTCTGTGATAGGGTTTTCTACTTCCTCAACAACAACCTTCTGTTGTGATACTGATAAATCACCGGTTGTACGGTCCATACTAACCTCAATGATTGCATCCTTACCGAAATCCTTCTCACATGCAGACACAAGCGACTTTTCAATTGCATCCATAATTACTTCTTTGCTGATGTTCTTTTCCTTCTCTAACTGATTTAAAGCATCAATTATTTCTGACATTTTTTTATCCTCCTAATAATCTTTTATACAAATGCCAAACGAATTGTTGATATGTTACTACGTTCTAAAACAATGGGTGTGTCTTCATCTTCCGGCACAATTGTTACTGTTTTGTTGTCATATGCAGTTAAGATTCCACAAAACTCCTTTGTGCCATTTACTGCACAAAACAGCTTTCCCTCTACGAGTTTTCCAATGCTTCTTGCAAAATCCTTTTCTTTCTTGAGCGGTCTTGTAAGTCCCGGTGAGCTTACTTCCAAAATATAAGCATCTTCCAATTTGTCAGCCTCGTCAAGCTTTGCCTCCAGGGCACGACTCACCGTTACACAATCGTCGATGTTTATTCCGCCTTCCTTGTCAATGTAAACGCGTAAATAGTATTCTCCGACTTCACGGACATACTCCACATCTACAAGTTCAAAGTGAAGTTCATCAAGAATAGGAGTAACAAGTTCTGTGCAATGAAGCTCAATTTCAGCCTTTTTCATTCAATCACACCTTTCTTTTTTCTCCTGCATAACAAAGAGTGGATTGTTTCCAACCCACTCTGTCATGTCATTATTCAAGTCAACATTCATTATATCACTAATTTACGAAAAAGCAAGTGTTTTTTACGTGTTTACGTGGTATTCTCATAATTTCCAGTTCAACAATCGTACAATATTGCTCAAAATTCGTAAAATTGCCATCAAAAACCCACCGATTCCACACTCCATCAGACCTTTTTGTACGATAGAACGCCATACAATTCTCATTCGAAGCATTCAGATAAGTGATTTGAATGTCCTTTATATTCTTTTCCTCGATATAAAATGATTCACACGGACGCTTTAATAAGAATGTAGTACCATCTGTTTTATAAATACGTATCAGGATTTCGCCGGTAGCACATATCGTTTGTGTTGCAGCATCATATGAATAATTTTCAGGTACAATCTTAAATTCCGATAAAGAATCTGATTTTTTATCATCTTCTAACAAATTATAATGTTCATCAATATACTGTTTTAGATTTGAAAGTTCCTTATTTGCACACGATTTTTCAAGCCATGCATATCGAAACAAACAATATCCATCATATCCATATGCATTTGCAATCTCAAACTGCTCTTTCAAATTGGTATCTTGCATACTCCATCCCAAATCTGTCGCATCGTTTTTTTCAACACGATAAAGTCCAAGTCCTGTATAAATCGGCAAATCCAAAACATTTAATTCCATCCACTGCTTGCATCGGTTCGAGTATAGCGGCACACGCTCTTCATTCATAATATAATTATCTGACCAGTATAATTGAGGCATAATATAATCAACATAGCCCAAATCACGAAGCCATGTTTCAATATCTGCACCAATACTTTTTGCATAATCCACATTTCCGGCAGGACTAATACCAAAAGGAACATCGTGCGCTTTTGTACATTCATGTACCATACGAATTAAGATATTAACAT
>CALYVE010000094.1 GCA_945492935.1 uncultured Lachnospiraceae bacterium | reverse complement strand
TACTACGTTGCGACGATGCTTGCTACAGATGACGAGGAAACAAAAAAACGTATTGCCCGCCATCAGATGCAACGAAAAGCCGATGGCTATATAACATTGGAATGTCCCAATAATCTGTCGCGGATTAAGCAGTTAAAAGGTGATATTTACCTGCTTGAATGCATGTCAAACCTTCTTGCAAATGAAATGTTTATGCAGGACGGAAAGGTTGGCTTTGACAATGAAATACAAGAAGCGAAAAAGCGTTGCGATATAACTATTTTGCAGCCGATTTATGAACTGGCAAAGGACAATCTGCTTGTCGTTGTGACAAATGAGGTGTTTTCGGACGGAGCATATTCCGGCGATGAATATTCTGCTGAGACAAAGCGCTATGTAGAGCTGTTCGGATATATAAACCAAAAGCTTGCGGCAAAGGCAGATGCTTTTGTTGAGGCGGTTTGCGGAATACCTGTAGTGATGAAGGGAGAATGGTAGAATGCGGGCACTTATTATTGCATTTTCAACCTATTCACGTGTGCCGATGCCACATGTGAATTTTAACGAAAAATCAATGCGCTATTGCATGTGCTGTTTTCCGATTGTCGGACTATTTATCGGGGCATGTGAGGCGGCATTATATTATCTCTTTGCTTCGGTTTTTCACATGTCAGGGATGTTTGCGGCATGTGTGCTTACAGTTGCGCCGGTGTTAATCACAGGCGGCATTCATTTGGATGGTTATATGGATACGATGGATGCAAAGCACTCTTACAAGTCAAAAGAAGAGAAGCTTGCAATATTAAAGGATCCTCATTTAGGAGCTTTTGCCGTAATCAGTGCAATGGTATATTTTGTATTGTATGTGGGTGCGACTTATCAGATGCTTACTTATTTGGAGGATGGAAATGTAATCAAAATGGTTGTGCCAATTGCGTATATTTTTGTGTTGGAACGGGTGTTAAGCGGTCTTTCCGTTGTTCTGTTTCCAAAGGCAAAAAAAGATGGTATGCTTGCTGCGACAGCATGTCAGGCTGATCGGAAGGTGGCAGTGATACTTGTGATTTTGGGGCTAATATTTACAGCTGTTTCGGCAATCGCCTGTCCGGTTCGGACAATGGTAATTGCAGGGACAGGGCTAATATGCTTTGCCCGATATCGCGTGATGTCCGAAAAGCTGTTTGGCGGAACAACCGGGGATTTGGCGGGAGAGTTTTTGCAGACAACGGAGTTGCTTTGTATTCTTATGTTGTTCGTATGTTCTGAGATTATGAAATAATAGAGGGAGCATTATGATTTTAATTATAGGTGGGGCTGCACAAGGAAAAAACGAATATGCAGACAGGCAGTATGGTGATGGCTATACGATTATCCACGACTTTCAAAATGTGATTTTTGAACAGCAAAAAAAAGGCGAGGATGCAATGAAGGCCACCGTTTCCCTTTTAGAAGAGGCGACGGATTTGGAGCGGCTTGTAATTGTGTGCGATGAGGTCGGTTACGGTCTTGTTCCGGTGGATGCGTCAGAGCGCAGGTATCGTGAGACGGTTGGCAGGGTGAGCTGTTATCTTGCCGAGAGAGCGACCTGTGTCGTGCGGATTGTGGCAGGAATTCCGGTGAGGATCAAGTAGATGAAGTTAATGACAACAATAGTTCTCATTCGACATGGAATGACACAAGCAAATAAAGAAAAGCGTTATATTGGTGTTACAGACGAGCCCTTGCTGGAAGAAAGCGTCCATGCGCTTGTAAGGGAACGAGAAAAATATGCAGAAATATTGCAAAGAAATACATTGAAAAACTGTTATGTCAGTCCGTTGCTTCGGTGCAGACAGACGGCAGATGTATTGTTTCCGGATGTCAGTCAGATAATTATTGAAGACTTTCGCGAGTGTAATTTCGGATTGTTTGAAAATAAGAATTACGAAGAATTAAACGGAAATCCGGCATACCAGCGGTTT
Organism: uncultured Lachnospiraceae bacterium; assembly: GCA_945492935.1. Taxonomy (GTDB): domain Bacteria; phylum Bacillota; class Clostridia; order Lachnospirales; family Lachnospiraceae; genus Coprococcus_C. Next base: position 4,789 of record CALYVE010000094.1, on the reverse strand, counting down.
ATTGATTCCAATGGTCAGACCGCATTTCCGGAAGGGGAAGATCAGGCAGGCTTTTGCGCGCGCGTTAACCGGGCATTTGAAGCACTTGTTAAAGACTATTTTTATGCGCAAATAAACAGACACAAAGCCTTGACAAACGGCAAAGCACAGGATGTGTTTTTGGTTGTTGCGCATGGTGGAACGATTATGGCGATTCTTTCACAGTACGCAGATGAAAAAAAGACGTTTTATGATTGGCAGCTTAGCAACAATGCTTCCTATAAGGGAACCCTGTTCTTTGATGATGAAACGGGCGAAATAGAGATAACAAACGTTAAAAAGAATGAATAAAAGGCAGAGAAATGTTTGATATTGGACAACGAATTATAGTTCTTTGTATCGCTGTGGTGCTGGATGTATTTCTTGGAGATCCGCATGGACTGTGGCACCCGGTTATTGGTATAGGACAATTAATTTCATATTTGGATAAAGCATCAAAAAGGAGAACCTTTCTATCGGGTGTTTTCCTTGCGGTTATCGTTCTTGGAGTGTCCGTTTCCGTGCCGCTTGTAATATTAATTGTGGCATATATGGCGCATCCGATTGCAGGTATTGTTGTTGAGAGCTTTTTTTGTTATCAGTTACTTGCCATGCGTTCATTATATGATGAGAGCATGAAGGTATATCATGCGCTTGCAAAGAAAGATGTGGAGGGCGCAAGACATGCAGTTTCAATGATTGTAGGTCGAGATACAGAGGCACTTGATGATGTCGGTATTACAAAGGCAGCAGTAGAAACCGTTGCTGAAAATACATCCGATGGCGTGATAGCACCACTTCTTTTCATGTTTTTGTTTGGGGCTGTCGGGGGCTTTTTCTATAAAGCAATTAACACAATGGATTCTATGATTGGTTACAAAAATGACAGGTACAGACAGCTTGGGACTGCCGCCGCAAGGCTTGACGATGTTGCAAATTTTATTCCGGCACGGGTGAGTGCATGGATGATGCTTTTGGCAGGTGCCATTCTTCGCCTGGATGTAAAAAATGCATGGAAAATATACAGACGGGATCACAGCAAACATGACAGTCCGAATTCCGCGCATACGGAAGCGGTCTGTGCGGGTGCACTTCGTGTGGCTCTCGCAGGGGATGCGTATTACTTTGGTAAAAAAAAGGAAAAACCAACGATAGGGGATGCGCTTCGTCCGGTCGAATATGAAGATATAAAACGAGCAAACTATTTGATGATAGCGGCATCAATGTTAACGTTTTTTATTGGAATTTGCTGTTTGTTTTTTCTTTGGATAATCTAAAATTCGAGGGAGTATTACGCAACCGACAGAAATGGCAGGCAGTATATGAGGGAACAATATGAGAATTGAACATGGCGGTGATATTTACCGCAACAATATTCAACACGATTTTTCGGTGAACATCAATCCGCTCGGAATGACGGAAAAATGCAGGCAGGAGGCTATGCGGGGAATTGAACAAAGCTCGCACTATCCGGATGTAAATGCAACCAAGCTTCGTGAGGCTATCGCAAATAAATATTTCGTAAACGCTGATGCGATTCTTGTTGGCAACGGAGCTGCCGAGCTTATTTATGCGCTTTGTCATGCATTAAAGCCAAAACAGGCACGTGCGCTGGCACCGACATTTCAAGAGTATGAGGCTGCTGTACGCATGTCCGGCGGCAAAATGATTTACACATTGCTGCGCGAGGAGAAGGATTGGCTAGTGGATGATACATTTGCGGATTGTATTTCGGAAAAGGATGACCTGGTGTTTGTCTGCAACCCAAACAATCCGACGGGAAAGAGAGTGGACAAGGAAGTGCTTGCCCGGCTTGTCGAAAAATGTAAGCAGGTAAATGCTTATCTTGTGATTGATGAATGCTTTCTTCCGTTTATAAAACAAGAAGACGAATACAGTTATTTCAAAGCTTCTTGTCAAAAGCATGTGATTGTGTTGAGAGCCTTCACAAAAATCTATGCTATGGCAGGTCTTCGTTTAGGATATATGCTTGTAGGAGACGAGGATTTGCGCGAAAAAACAGTTGCACAGATGCAACCGTGGAACACGTCGGTTTCGGCACAGCTAGCAGGTGTTGCGGCACTTGATGAGGATGATTTTGTAGATGCAACAATTGATTTGATAAGCCGTGAGCGAAAAAATCTTACAAACGGATTACAGCCATATGTTCACAAGGTTTATGACAGTGATGCCAATTTTTTGCTTGTAAAGGCCGGAGAGGATTTTGCGGACAGACTGTTGGAGGAAGGTGTGCTCATACGCTCATGTAAAGGCTTTGCGGGGCTTGACGGAACCTTTTTCCGCATTGCAGTCCGCACATATGGCGAGAACGAACAACTGCTTCAGATTTTGAGCAGGATATACAAGAAAGATATATAAGAAAGATATATAAGAAGGCTGTATAATGAAAAAGGAATTTGAAAGGAGGGAGTTTTGGTGGCACGTGTGATAATGGTACAGGGAACAATGTCAAATGCAGGGAAATCTTTGCTTGTTGCGGGACTATGTCGTATTTTTAAGCAGGATGGATATCGCGTAGCACCATTTAAATCACAAAATATGGCACTCAACTCCTATGTCACAGATGACGGACTGGAGATAGGTCGTGCACAGGCGATGCAGGCAGAGGCGTGCGGGATTTCGCCGAGTGTTCACATGAATCCGATCCTTCTAAAGCCGACAACGGACATGGGTTCGCAGGTGATCTTGCAAGGTGAGGTTGTCGGAAATATGCACGCCGTCGATTATTTTAAACGCAAAAAGGATTATATTCCGGTAATAAAAGCATCGTTTGACAGCCTTGCAAAAGATTATGATATCATTGTTATTGAAGGAGCAGGAAGTCCGGCAGAAATCAACCTAAAGCAGGATGATATTGTGAATATGGGACTTGCAAAGCTTGTAGATGCACCGGTCGTTTTGGTCGGAGATATCGACCGTGGCGGCGTGTTTGCGCAGTTAGTCGGAACGGTGATGTTGCTTGACGAAGAGGAAAAAACTCGTATAAAAGGTCTTATAATCAATAAGTTTCGCGGCGATGAAAAAATACTGGAACCGGGGATTGCCATGCTTGAGGAAAAGGCATTAAAACCCGTGATTGGCGTAGTTCCGTACATGAATGTAGAGCTTGAGGATGAGGATTCGCTCTCGAATCATCTCTTGCGAAAAGGAAGGGCTGACAGCATTCGAAAGGTCGATGTTGCAGTTATCCGACTTCCTCGTATTTCTAATTTTACGGACTTACAAGTCCTTTGCATGGAGGAGCAGATATCCGTCCGTTATGTGGAGCGTGCGGACGAGATAGGAACGCCGGATCTGATTGTGATTCCGGGCACAAAAAATACGATTTCCGATCTTCTCTGGATGCGCGAAAACGGAATCGAAAGCAGGCTGTATCGACTTGCAAAGGAAGGTGTTTTGGTAATTGGAATATGCGGCGGTTACCAGATGCTTGGAGAGAAAATTACAGATTATAATCATACAGAAAGCGAGTGGGATGAAGTTCGAGGTATCGGGCTTTTGCCACTTGAGACACAGTTTCAGGATGAAAAAACAAGAACAAAGGTCAGATATAGCTGTACCGGTATGAAAGGCGCTTTTTCGTCATTGGAAGGCAAAAGGATAGAAGGCTATGAGATTCATATGGGGAAGACGACCAGCATTGAGACAGGAGCGCAAATGGACAGCTATTGTGGAGAAACTGTTTATGGTTCGTATATCCATGGCATTTTTGATGCATGTGAATTCAGGCAGGCACTTACGAAACTTCTATGCGACAGAAAACAAATTCCGTATGATGATGTGGAGAAAATATCATATAAAGAGTATAAGGAAACACAGTATGACAAGCTTGCCGAAGAACTTCGTAAACACCTTGATATGGATGCCATTTATAAGATTCTCGGGTAATGCACGACAGGGTGCTTTTGCACAGCTTGAGGAAAAGCAGGAGAAGGATTTGATTATTTAATGAATGAGAGGTAGCAAATGATTCAGCTTTATCATGGGGATGGAAAGGGAAAAACGACGGCAGCTGTAGGAATTTGTGTCCGTGCGCGTGGTCATAATATTCCTGTCGTTTTTGCACAGTTTTTAAAGGACGGAAGCTCGGGCGAAATCAAGATGCTCAAACAGATTGGTGTGAAGGTGATGCTTCCGGATACATTTTTTGGATTTGTTCGTTCGATGAGTGAGGAACAGCTTCAAAAGACAAAGGAGGACTATGCAGGCTTCCTGAACGACATTGAGAGAGAAGTATACAGCCGGATACGTGACAATGATTCGTCCGCTTCTGATGAAAATAAGCAAGCGGTTTACTGTGTGCTTGTATTAGATGAGGTTGTTCATGCCTGCAATAACGGACTTGTCAATGAAAAAGAAATGCTTGCCTTTCTCGGCCGGATCAAACATAAAACGGAGGTTATACTAACCGGCAGAAATCCGTCTGCGGACATAGAAAATGCGGCAGATTATTGTACAAGCTTTCAAAAAGAAAAGCATCCGTTTGATTTGGGAGTAACAGCCAGAATAGGTGTTGAGTTATAAAATCATAACAGGAATAAAGGAGGAAAATATGGTAAGCAAGGAAGAAATTCTAAAAAAAATAGAGAATGCGATTTCGATCATTCAAAACGATTTGCTTTATGCTGTTGAAGTCGATTTACAGAATAACACGTATTTGACATTGCTTAGCAATTTAGAAGCACTTGATATTTTTCTTCCGTCAGAAGGTCCTTATGATGAACTAAACGACCGCATTCAGGAGCTTATC
>CALYVE010000093.1 GCA_945492935.1 uncultured Lachnospiraceae bacterium | reverse complement strand
GGAGCTTGGTGAGGCTGTAAATCAGATGATGACGCAGGCCTTCCCTGCCATTGTTGACACGAGTTTTACGGCGAATATCGAGACACTCTTAGATACAATTGAAGAGGGAGAGCTTGATTGGAAGGTAGTAATTCGTAATTTCTATCCGGATTTGAAAGCATCTGTCGCAGAGGCAGAAAAGCAGCTTGAGAGTATTGAGATTTCGGATGAAGTTTCGGACGAAGTCTGTGATTTGTGTGGTCGTCAGATGGTTATCAAGTATGGACCTCATGGTAAATTCCTTGCATGTCCGGGATTTCCTGAATGTAAGAATACGAAGCCGCACTTCGAAAAAATCGGAGTTTTGTGCCCAAACTGTGGGAAGGAGCTTGTTCTTCGAAAGACAAAGAAGGGCAGAAAGTACTTTGGCTGCATTGATGCTCCGAATTGTGAGTTTATGTCCTGGGCCAAGCCTTCTGCACAAAAGTGTCCGGAATGCGGCGCATATATGGTAGAAAAAGGCAATAAACTGCTTTGTTCAGAAAAAAACTGCGGATATTCGGTTGAAAATAAAAATAAAAATTAAAAAACAATAAATATTTTGTGGTATTTTTAGAATTTTCTTGCCGATAGACACAAAATATGGTACTATGATTATCGTATGGATAGTGGAAAATATTATCTGTACGATAATTTTTTTTCAGAATATTTCGATAAATGTAATAGAGGAGGTGCATTATGATTAATACGGATATTTACAATTATGTGAATATTTTGGACAAAGCCGCAGATGCTGCCAATTTGCGTAATCAATTAATCACAAACAACATTGCGAATGCAAGCACGCCGAATTACAAGCGTAAGGATATTAATTTTGAATCAATTTTGCAGGCGGAATTAAGTGGTGAAAAGACTTTACAACAGGCGGTAAAAAATGCGAATTATGATCTGTCTATATTAGACCCACAGGTTTATACGGATAATTCATCACTGTCATATCGTTTGGACGGGAATAATGTTGATATTGCAACCGAAGAAGCATATTTAGCTGAAAATACGCTTCGCTATGATACATTAGTGGATCTTATGAATCAGGAATATAGCAGATATGACACGGTTTTGAGGAATAATTAAAAGGAGGAATAAGATATGGGTGTATTTTCTTCCATGAATGTTGCTGCAACCGGTATGACGGCACAGCAGCTTCGTATGGATGTTATTTCAGAGAACATCGCAAATGCAAGCACAACCCGTACCCAAAAGGGTGGCGCATATCGTAGAAAGACGGTTGTTTTTTCCGAACAGGACACAACATCGTTTGATCATATTTTAAATGGCTATTTAGGCTATTACAAACCAAACGGAGTCAAAGTTACACAGGTTGTGGAAGACCCGTCTGATCTTCGTTTAGTTTATGAGCCGGACAATCCGGATGCCAACGAGGAAGGTTATGTTGAGTATCCAAATGTTGACACGGTAACGGAAATGACGAACTTGATTGATTCTTCTCGTGCATATGAGGCCAATGTCACAGCCTTTAATGCAGCGAAAAGTATTGCATCGAAAGGACTTGAATTATTCAAGGGTTAATATAGGAGTGATATAGCAAATGGCAATTACACCGGTTTCCTTATTTAGCGACGAATATACATCGCTAAACAGCATTTACAGTACAAATAGTGCAACCGCAGCAAAAGCAGCGGAACATGCAACATCTTCTTCAGATCCAACTTCCTTTGACACGATATTTGGTGCAATGGTGGATATGTATAAGGAGGCAGATTCTCTGCAAAAGGCAGCCGAATCGGCTGAAATCAGTTTTGCACTCGGATATACAGACAGTATTCATGATGTTGCGAATGCCGAACGTAAGGCAAGTATCGCACTGCAATATACAACACGTATTACAAATGCAGTTGTCACTGCATACAAAGAATTAATGAACATGCAATTGTAATTATTAGTCAATGGAGAAACCTATGAGGGAATGGTTTAGACAACTTCCTTCCAGATTGATTGAATTCTGGAACAAGTACACAACAAAACAGAAAACTTTATTTTTGTCGGTCGTAGCAGCGGTAATCATTACTTTGATTGCCTTGTTTATGGTTTTGAATCGTACATCTTATGTGCGTTTGGTGACATTTGATGACACTGCTGCAGCTTCGCAGGCTACAGCTGTACTTGATGACAACGGAATCAAGTATAAGGTTTCAAAAGACGCGCTCAGTATTGACGTGGCAGAGGATAGTGAGTCGGATGCACGCTTGCTTTTGGGACAAAATGGTATCAGTGCAAGCTATAACAATACGGATTATGAGTGGCTTTTTGACAATAGCTTTAATACGACAGACTCTGAGAAAAAACTCAAAGCCAAAATCAATCTGGAATCAACAATGGAAGCTGATATCAGCCGAATTGAGGGCGTTTCAAAGACATCGGTTACAATCAATTTACCTACGAACACTAACACGATTTATGCAAACGAACAAAGTACCTCTGTAAGTATTATGCTTACGGTGAATAACAATTTCAGCAACGAGAGTACACAGGCAATTGCAGAATATGCAAAAAGCTGTGTAGGAGATTCGAATACGGATGACATTACAATTATTGATAATCAGGGTCGTCTTTTGTTTTCGGGTGCAAATAACAGCTCGACTGTATCGAATAATTTGCTTGTTCAGCAACAAATCGAAGAATATTACAACAGCAAACTCTGGAATTTGATGGTTAATTCCGGTGTTTATGATGAAGTTTCGGTCTCTTCAAACCTTGATATTAAGCTTTCGCAGGAAGAGATTCATCAGATGGAATATTATTCAAATGATGAGGATGAAACCGGACCACTTGATAGTAATTATTATTACTTAGCCACCAATGTAGACGGTACCGGCGGTGTAGTTGGCACGGATGCAAATGGTGAGGAAATAACAGATTATAATTTGTTAGATACGGCAAATGGTGAGTCCTCACTGACTGTTATGAAAAACAATTATAAAACAAGTTATATTGAAACAAATAAGGTTACACCTGTTGGTGAGGTCAATATGACAAATTCGTCTATGGGTATGGTACTTACAAAGTATGAGATTTATATCGAGGATGAATTAAAAGCCAAGGGTGAGCTTGATGGGATAACCTTCGAAGAGTTTAAGGCAGCGCACTCCGAAGAAACAGAGGTTGTGAATTCGGAGGAACTTGTTCCGTTACTTGCGAAGGCGACAGGAATGAAGGAAGCGAACATTCACGTTGTGGAACGTGTTGTTCCCGTATTTTATCCTTCCGAGAAAAAGCCGGTTCCTATTCAGAGTATTATATCGATTGTATTGGCTGTTATTATTGGTCTATTGTTACTCTTTGTAGTTTTCAAGGGTATGAAGCCGGATGAAGTTGTGGAAGTAGAGCCTGAGCTTTCTGTTGAGGCGTTACTTGCTACTACCAAAGAGAATCAGACATTGGATGATATCGAATTTAGTGATAAATCAGCAGCAAAGCTTCAGATTGAGAAGTTCGTAGATGAGAATCCGGAAGCAGTCGCTGCACTTCTTAGAAACTGGTTGAATGATGATTGGGAGTGACGTTAGATGGCGGTAAATATTTCTGATATCGGAGGCGTTCAAAAGGCTGCAATATTATTGATTGCACTTGGACCGGAACGTTCTTCGCAAGTATTTAAACATTTAAAAGACGACGAAATTGAACAGCTTACACTTGAAATTGCGAACACGAAAAGCATTCCGTCTGATATGAAGGATGCAGTCCTTGATGAATTCTATGAGGTTTGTCTTGCACAGCAATATATTTCCGAGGGTGGTATTGGATATGCCAAGGAGTTGCTTGATAAAGCACTTGGAGAAGAACGTGCAAAAACTGTTATCGGAAAGCTTACGGCTTCTCTGCAGGTACGTCCGTTTGAATTTGTCCGAAAAGCAGATCCGGGACAGTTGCTCAACTTTATTCAGGATGAACATCCGCAGACGATTGCACTTATTTTGTCATATCTGCCATCATCACAGGCGGCTGCCGTAGTAAGTGCACTTGCACCGGAAAAACAATCGGATGTTGCTATGAGAATTGCAACGATGGATCGTACAAGTCCGGATGTTATCAAAGAAGTTGAAAAAGTATTAGAAAAGAAACTTGCTTCACTCGTAAATCAGGATTACACAATTATCGGTGGTGTTGATTCGATTGTAAGTATTTTGAACTCTGTTGATCGTAGTACACAGAAGCATATTATGGAGGAACTTGAGGTCGAGAATCCTGAACTTGCAGATCAGATTCGTAAGAAGATGTTTGTATTTGAGGATATTCTTCTTCTCGATAATCGTTCAATTCAGACTGTGCTTCGTGAGGTTGATAATAATGAGCTTGCAACCGCCCTTAAGAATGCGAATGAAGATGTTCAAAAAGCTATTTTTGACAATCTTTCATCCCGTCTTGCAGCTATGATTAAGGATGACATGGAATTCATGGGTCCTGTACGTTTGAAAGATGTTGAAGAAGCACAACAGAAGATTGTTAATATTATTCGTAAGCTTGAGGATTCCGGCGAGATCGTAATCTCACGTGGTGGAGGTGACGAGATTATTGTCTAATCTATTCAAGTCGGGATTTCACAATTTAAGTGCCAGTGAACCATATATCATTGATATGAATCAACGGGAAATCAAAAAGAATCAGAACGTTAAGATTGTTCGTCCGATAGAAGAACAATTTCCTGACGATTTAACAGAAAAAAACGAATCGAATAAAAAATTGTTAAATGATGCACTGGAAAAAGCTACAATTATTGTTGATGATGCGAAAGAACAGGCGGATAAAATTATTTCGGATGCTGAAATCGAAGCCGGTGCTATACGGGAACAGGCGAGAGAAGAAGGCTACCAAAAAGGGCTTGCAGAAGGCTTGGAGGCTGCAAAACAGCAGGTTGAGGATCAAGTACAGGCTATGCGTCAGCAAAATGCCATTGCCGCAAAAAAGAAAGAAGAAGAGCTTTTAGATGAACTTGCATTTGCTGAAAAGGACATGGTTGATGTTGCATGCCGACTTATCGAGAAGCTTACAGGCATTCTTGTAGATACGTATAAGCCGGTTATGTTACATATGATTAATAATGCATTAAACAATATCGATAGCAGTAAACAGTTTATTATTCGTGTGGCCAGTGAAATTTATCCATATATTTATGATAACCGTGACCGAATTATCGGTGCTGCGAATCCGGGTGTTTCCATTGAGATTTTTGGAGATGCAAAGCTTTCAAGCGGTCAATGCATGATTGAATCCGAGAATGGTATCGTAGATTTGTCGATGGATGTACAGGTTAAGAATCTTATCACAGCAATAAAACTTCTATCAGAATAATCCTTGGCTGCCGTACAGTGGGCAAATATGCTCCAATCGACAGCCATGTTTACTATTTGGTGTCAGTAGACAAAGGTGGTCGATTATGAGAAAACTATTCGATGTTTCACAATACAAACAATTAAATGATCGTGAATACTATGAGTTTTACGGTAAGGTCAGTAAGGTTGTCGGACTTACTGTTGAATCTATGGGACCGCCATGTAAGCTTACCGATTTATGTGAAATTATATCAAAAGATACGGGGAATAAAGTCATCGCAGAGGTTGTAGGCTTTCGTGATAATCGAGTTTTACTAATGCCATATGACTCTGTCGATGGTATAGGCCTTGGTGCGACGGTTCGAAATACGGGAGCATCCTTAAAGGTGCCCGTTGGCGAATGTCTGCTTGGTAAGGTGTTAGATGGTATCGGACGACCGATTGACGGTAGTACATTAGAGACGGTTGATGATTATCCGATTGAGTCTGCACCACCGGATCCGCTGAAGCGAAAGCTAATTGATGAGGTGTTACCACTTGGTGTCAAGGCGGTTGATGGACTTCTCACAATTGGAAAAGGACAGCGTGTTGGCATATTTGCAGGTAGTGGCGTCGGTAAGAGTACACTGCTTGGCATGTTTGCACGTAATACCCGAGCGGATATTAATGTGATTGCTCTGATTGGAGAACGAGGCAGAGAGGTGCGTGAGTTCATAGAACGAGATCTCGGTGAGGAAGGCATGGCACGTTCGGTTATTGTAGTTTCAACATCAGACAAGCCGGCTTTAATTCGTAATAAAGCTGCCAAAACAGCAACGGCTATTGCAGAATATTTTCGTGATCAAGGAAAAGATGTACTTTTGATGATGGATTCCATGACACGTTTTTCACAAGCACAGCGAGAAATCGGTCTTGCTTCAGGAGAACCGCCTGTTACAAGAGGATATCCGCCGTCTGTTTATTCCGAGATGCCAAAAGTACTCGAACGAGCCGGTAATACATATAATGGTTCGATTACAGGTCTATATACAGTTCTTGTAGACGGCGATGATTTTAATGAGCCAATTACGGATACGGCAAGAGGTATTTTGGATGGTCATATTGTTTTGTCAAGAAAGCTTGGTCAGAAAAATCATTATCCTGCAATTGATGTTCTTGCAAGTATTTCACGTTGTATGAGCTCTGTTGCGGATAAAGAGCATAAACAAAAAGCCGGAATGCTAAAAAATGTTATGGCTACATATAATGACGCGGAAGATTTGATCAATATTGGTGCCTACCGGGCAGGATCTAACAAAAATATCGATTATGCAATTTCAAAAATTGACAAAGTAAACGAATTCTTATTACAGGATGTGGATGAGAAGTATTCTTTTGACGATGAGGTTGCGATGCTTTCTGATATTTTTGATTAATATGAGGGATTTTTATG
>CALYVE010000092.1 GCA_945492935.1 uncultured Lachnospiraceae bacterium | reverse complement strand
ATGAAGAATTACCGATTCGTCTTTGCTACGAGGGAAATACATTCATCAATGCACATCAGCATCAGGGAAAGCTCAGCGAGTTCACACAGATTGGCGGAGAGCTGATTAATGACGATAGTTCGGCAGCCGATGCAGAAATCATAGCTTGTGTAGTCAGTTGCTTAAAAGAAGTTGGGCTTAAAGAATTCCAAATTGAAATCGGTGAGGTTGAATATTTCAAAGGAATGATAGCAGAGGCTGGTATTGATGAAGAAACAGAAGGAAAAATTCGTGAGTATATCCACATGAAAAACTTCTTTGGTCTTTCTGAATATGTTTCAAAGCTTCCGATTCCAGAGAAGACAAAGACTGCACTCGCAAGTTTTGATTCATTATTTGGTGGTTTAGAGATGCTTGAACGCGCGGCCTCTTACGTCACAAATCAAGCATCGCTTACAGCAATTGACCGTCTCAAAAAGGTCTATACGGCTTTGGAAAGCTATGGATATACAGATTATGTTGGTTTTGATTTATCAATGCTTAACAGATATAACTATTACACCGGCATTGTATTTCGTGGTTATACATATGGAACGGGTGATGCGATTGTAAAGGGCGGAAGATATAATAATCTTATGGCTAAATTCGGAAAGGATGCTCCTTCTGTCGGCTTTGCAATTTATGTGGATGATTTGATGAATGCAATTAATCGTAACAAAATTGAAGTTGCAATTGATTATTCCAATATTCTTGTTTTATATGAACAATCAAATCAAAAAGAAGCAATTACATTAGCGACAGCACTTCGTGCAAAGGGTAAAAAGATTGAACTTATCCGTAAATCAACAAAACATACGTTAGATGATTATATTGCATATTCGAAGAAAATGCATTTTTCCGGAATATATCATTTTATCGACGAAAACAAAGTATCCGTTATTTCGCTTATGGATGATGTTGTTGAAGAAGTAGACGCAAAAGAATTATACTAAACCGGAGGCTATTATGAGATATTTAACATTTGCTCTGGCAAAGGGCAGACTTGCAAAGAAAACACTTGCTTTATTCGAACAAATGGGTATTGCATGCGAAGAAGCAAAGGATCCAAATACAAGAAAACTGATTTTCACAAACGAAGAACACAAAATTCGATTCTTTCTTTCGAAGGCATCGGATGTTCCGACTTATGTGGAATATGGAGCGGCGGATGTTGGCGTTGTCGGAAAAGATACAATCATGGAAGAGGGACGTAATTTATATGAGGTTATGGATCTTGGCTTTGGAAAATGTACAATGTGTGTATGCGGACCGGAGTCAGCAAGAGAATTACTTTCCAAAAATGAGATTATTCGAGTGGCCAGCAAATATCCGAATATCGCAAAGAATTACTTCAATGAAAAGAAAAACCAGACGGTTGAAATTATCAAACTGAACGGTTCTGTCGAGCTCGCTCCAATTGTTGACTTATCCGAAGTAATTGTTGATATTGTAGAAACGGGCTCCACTTTAAGAGAAAATGGTCTTACAGTGTTAGAAGAAATATGTCCGCTTTCTGCCAGAGTTGTTGTTAATCAGGTCAGCTTAAAAATGGAACACGAGCGTATTCGTAAAATTCTAAATCAGCTTAATGAGATTATTAATCAGGAATAGGAGACAAAATATGCGTATTATTACATTGAATGAAGACACAAAAAAGGATATATTAAGTAATTTATTAAAGCGTAGTCCGGACAATTATGGCAGCTATGAGGCAACTGTCAAAGAAATCGTTGAGGATATTCATATAAACGGTGACAATGCTTTATTAAAGTACACAGAGAAATTTGATAAGGCGAAGCTTGACAAAACTTCCATGCGTGTTACAAAGGAAGAAATTGAGGAAGCATACAAAGAAGTAGACAGTGAATTGTTGGATATTATTCGTAAAGCAATTGTTAACATTCGTGATTATCATGAAAAACAAAAGCAATATAGTTGGTTTGATTCAAAAGAAAACGGATCAATGCTTGGGCAGAAAATCACACCAATTGAAAAGGTTGGTGTTTATGTTCCCGGCGGAAAAGCTGCATATCCTTCTTCTGTACTCATGAATGTTATTCCTGCCAAGGTTGCCGGTGTAAAGCAGATTGTAATGACAACACCATGTGACAGTGAAGGAAAAGTATATCCTACAACACTTGTTGCAGCAAATGAGGCCGGTGTTGACGTTGTATATAAAGCCGGCGGAGCGCAGGCTATCGCCGCACTTGCATATGGTACGCAGACGATTCCAAAGGTTGATAAGATTGTAGGTCCGGGCAACATATTTGTTGCGCTTGCAAAACGTAATGTTTTTGGACATGTCAGTATTGATTCGGTTGCAGGCCCAAGTGAGATTTTGGTGCTTGCTGATGAGACAGCAAATCCAAGATTTGTAGCGGCTGATCTTTTATCTCAGGCGGAACATGATGAGATGGCATCTGCAATTTTAGTCACAACTTCACCGGAACTTGCAAAAAAAGTTTCAGATGAGGTTGAGGCATTTATTCCTGTGTTATCAAGAACAGAGATTATGCGTAAGTCAATTGACAATTATGGTTATATTTTATTGGCATCCAATATGCAGGAAGCGATTGATGTCGTGAATGATATTGCAAGCGAGCATTTGGAGATTGTAACTGCCAATCCATTTGATACTATGACTAAAATTTCAAATGCCGGTGCGATTTTTCTTGGAAGTTATTCGTCAGAGCCACTTGGTGATTATTTTGCAGGTCCGAATCATGTATTGCCTACGAACGGTACTGCAAAGTTTTTCTCACCATTATCCGTTGATGACTTTATCAAAAAATCAAGTATCATTTATTATTCAAAGGAAGCACTTGAACCATTACACAAGGATATTGAGAAGTTCGCTGAAGCGGAACACCTGACAGCACATGCAAACTCCATTAAGGTTCGATTTGAATAGGTTGAATCTTGATGTCGATAATGATATAATATTTTGATGTTTTAAAGGAGTGAGGCTTATGGCTGGTAGAATTGCAGTTGTAAACAGAAAAACCGCAGAAACAGAAATCGAAATGGAACTTAATTTGGATGGTAGCGGCATAACAAACATTGATACGGGAATTGGCTTTTTTGATCATATGTTAAACAGCTTTGCGAAACATGGTTTCTTTGATCTTACACTTAAGGTTAAAGGCGATTTGTTTGTTGATTGTCACCATACGATTGAGGATACAGGTATTGTTCTCGGACAGGCCATATTAAAAGCATTAGGAACAAAAGCCGGAATTAAACGGTTTGGCTCGTTTATGCTTCCTATGGACGAGACGTTAGTTTTAAGTGCTGTTGATTTATCCGGCAGACCGTATTTAGTATACGATCTTGAATTGACAACCGATCGTGTTGGCTATATGGATACGGAAATGGTAAAAGAATTTTTCTATGCTGTTTCATATAGTGCCGGTATGAATTTGCATATAAAACAAATGTACGGTTTAAATAACCACCACATTATAGAGGCTGCATTCAAAGCTTTTGCAAGAGCATTAGATGAAGCAACAACGCTCGATGACCGCTTGTCCGGAAAAATCATGTCAACGAAGGGAAGCTTGTAGGAGATGATTATGATAAAACAGAATATAAAAAAAATATCATTACCGTTCTCGCAATTAAAGCTTAATTCAGATGGTATGATTCCGGTCATTGCACAGGATGCAACAACCGGAGAGGTATTAATGCTTGCTTATATGAATGAAGAAGCTTATAACAAGACACTTGAGACAAAGAAAATGACATATTATAGCAGAAGTCGTAATGAATTATGGACAAAAGGTGAGACCAGTGGTCATTTTCAAACAGTTAAAGCATTGTATATTGATTGTGATAATGACACAATACTTGCAATGGTTGAGCAAATCGGTGCTGCCTGTCACACCGGAAATAAGACATGTTTTTTTAGAGAAATTGACAACTAGATTTGTCGCAGGAGGGATATTAGTATGAATTTATTAGTAAATGAATTTGTTCAGTATGTTATTAAATTTATAGCATTACTTGCATGCGCATTCCTTGGAATTCTCGCCGGAAAGAAAATCCGTAAAAACAAGGATGCAAAGGAGGACATATAAAGTGAAAAAGTACGGTGTTAACGAACTTAGAAAAATGTTTTTAGACTATTTTGAAGAGCATGGACATTTAAGATTAAACAGCTTTTCATTAGTACCAAAGAATGATAAGAGTTTATTACTTATCAACTCAGGTATGGCTCCGCTTAAGCCATATTTTACGGGAGCAGAAATTCCGCCAAGAAGCCGTATAACAACCTGTCAAAAATGTATCCGTACAGGTGATATTGAGAATGTTGGAAAAACAGCAAGACATGGTACATTCTTTGAAATGCTCGGTAATTTCTCGTTTGGTGACTATTTCAAAGAAGAAGCAATCACTTTTACATGGGATTTTCTGACTGAGAGAGTTGGCATCGATAAAGATCGTTTATATCCTTCTGTTTTTGAGGAAGACGATGAAGCGTTCGAAATTTGGAATAAGAAAATCGGAATTCCTGCAGAAAGAATTACAAGATTCGGTCGAGAAGACAATTTCTGGGAGCACGGAGAGGGCGCATGCGGACCTTGTTCAGAGGTATATTACGACCGTGGAGAAAAATATGGTTGTGGCAAACCGGATTGTAAGGTCGGCTGTGACTGCGATCGTTATATGGAAATCTGGAATGACGTATTTTCACAGTTCTACAATGATGGTAAGGGCAACTATACAGAATTAGAAAAGAAGAATATTGATACAGGTATGGGATTGGAACGTCTTGCATGTGTTTGTCAGGATGTAGATTCTATGTTTGATGTAGATACAATGAAGTCTTTACGTGACCATGTATGCAGTCTTTCAAATAAGCATTATGGTGAGGATTATCAGACAGATGTATCGCTTCGTGTAGTAACCGACCATATTCGTAGTGTAACTTTTATGGTAAGTGACGGTATTATGCCGGAGAACAGTGGTAGAGGTTACGTTCTTAGAAGACTTCTTCGCCGTGCGTGCCGACATGGAAGATTACTCGGTATAAAGGGCGCATTTCTTACAGAACTTGCAACGACTGTAATTGAGGGCTCTAAAGATGGTTATCCTGAATTAGAAGAGAAAAAAGATTTCATCTTAAAGAATATTGCCAAGGAAGAAGAACAATTTAATAAGACGATTGATCAGGGACTTGCGATTTTAGCGAAGATGGAAGAAGAGATGAAAGAGAATAATACAACCGTATTATCCGGAGAAAATGCTTTCAAATTGTATGATACATTTGGTTTTCCGATTGATCTTACCGAGGAAATTCTGGCAGAGAAAAATCTTTCTTATGATGTAGAAGGCTTTGAGGCAGCAAAGAAGGCTGCAAAAGACTTGTCAAGCGGTACATATAAAGGTGCTGAAAAGATGGCCGGTCGTGATCGCAATGTTTATGATAATCTTCCGCTTGACCTTGAGACTACTTTTGTAGGATATACTGAAAGCAAATGTGGTGCAAAGATTACAGCTATGACGACAGATGCTACAAGTGAAGATGCTGCAGTTGTTGATGCACTGACAAGTGGTCAGAAGGGTACGATTATTACAGATGTGACTTCTTTATATGGTACGATGGGTGGCCAGGTAGGCGACAAGGGTGTAATCACTTGTGCGGATGGTGAATTTATTGTAACAGAAACCATTCATTTGCCGGGCAAGAAAATCGGACATGTAGGATATGTTTCCAATGGTATGCTTAAAGTCGGAGATGAAGTATTCGTATCTGTCGATGAAGAATCTCACGCAGCTACCTGTAAAAATCATTCAGCTACGCATCTTTTACAGAAGGCATTAAAGATGGTTGTTGGTAATCATGTAGAACAGAAGGGGTCTTATGTTTCTGCGGACCGTTTAAGATTTGATTTTTCTCACTTTGAGGCTATGACAAAGGAACAGCTTGACGAAGTTGAAAAAATCGTTAATCAGGAAATTGCAAAGGGACTTCCTGTTATTACAGATGAGATGGCTATTTCCGATGCAAAAAAAACAGGTGCAATGGCACTTTTTGGCGAGAAATACGGTGAAAAAGTACGTGTAGTAAGTATGGGTAAGTCAGAGAGTGATTCCATCGAGGATTCATTCAAGGATGCATTTTCGGTTGAACTTTGCGGTGGTACTCATGTAGATAATACTGCATCCATCCAATCAATTAAGATTCTCTCTGAATCAGGTGTTGCAGCCGGTGTAAGACGTATCGAGGCTTTAACAGGCGCTGCAGTCATAAAGTATTATGCTGAGTTAGAGAATACATTAAAGGAAGCAGCGAAGCTTCTTAAGGCATCACCAAACGAACTTGTTAATAAGATTCATCATTTGATGGCTGAACTTAAGGATACAAATTCGCAGCTCGAGTCCATGAAAGCAAAGGCAGCAAAGGATGCACTTGGAGATGTATTGGATAATGTCGTTGATGTTAACGGTGTAAAGGTACTTGCAACAAGTGTTACCGGTGTTGACATGAACGGACTTCGTGATTTAGGTGACAGCTTAAAAACAAAGCTTGGTAACGGAATGGTTGTATTGTTGTCCGATTGTGACGGAAAGGTAAGTATTGTAGCTATGGCTACGGACGACGCAGTTAAGGCCGGAGCACATGCAGGTAATTTGATCAAGGCAATCGCACCTAGCGTAGGCGGTGGCGGCGGCGGTCGTCCGAATATGGCTCAGGCCGGCGGTAAGAATGCTGCAGGTATCCCGGATGCTTTAAAGCTTGCTGTAGAAGAAGCAACAAAGCAGCTTGGTTAATACTTTCACGAAATATATAATATAATGCATATAAACATAAAA
>CALYVE010000091.1 GCA_945492935.1 uncultured Lachnospiraceae bacterium | reverse complement strand
TTCCGCCGCTTGGTTGATAGCCGGGGTTGGGGGGAACGGGCTGGGGGTGGAGGATTGGTTTGGCAATTGGCCGGACAGGATTGTTTAGAGTCTTCCGGCTTTGGTTTTTTTTGTTTGTTTCAGTCAAGCCAAATTAAATTTTTAATTATCTTGCTACCAATTTGTGCAGTAATGATTTTGCCAATTATTTACATTATTTGTCAAGCCTTTACGCCACTTGATGAATTATTTTATTTTCCTCCAAATGCAGCTATATATATTCCATTATCCGCAGTCAGTAAATGATGGCCTCCCATCTGTTTTCCACGTGAAATCTGTACAAACAAAATTTCCATATCTGCGTATTCATTATATTTATCAATAAGCAAAGAAAGCTTTGCAACGGTTTCTAAAGTCACCGCATTCACAACAAAACGAACGGCTGTATTTTTTTGTCTGATTGTCTCAATGATCTCAATCAGATTCCCGCTGCTTCCTCCGATAAATGCATGCGTCGGTGCCGGCAATTCGTCGAGCACATCCGGTGCCTTTCCTGCAACGAGCTTAATATTTGCACAACCAGACTTTGCCGCATTTTGTTCAATCAACTGCTTCGCTTCTTCCTTCTGTTCGATTGCATAAACCATTCCGTCTTCCGCCTGAAGTGCCATTGCAACAGAGACAGAACCCGTACCTGCCCCGACATCATAAACGACAGAATCCGATTGAATGCCAAGCTTCGCAAGGGAAAGAAGCCGTATTTCCTGCTTTGTCATCGGAACATTCCCGCGCAAAAATGTATCGTCCTTCAGTTCCATTTTCGCAATCGGATGTTCATTTATAAATACAGCAACGGAAAGCTTATCAAACTCCTTATTTAAGAAATCCCCCGCCGTCCCTGAATGAATTGTCTCATCCGGATACGAAAGACGCTCTCCAACAACAACCTTAACCGTATCAAGACCGCCTGCAACAAGCAGCCTGCACATAGAAGCTACATCCGTTTTTTTGCCAAGCAGTGTGGCAACAACCTTATTTGCGCGAACCTTCGGAACAACATTCACCTCACAGCCATGATTGCTCACAAGCACCGCATCCTGCCAGCGAACGCCAAGCTTGTCAAGCAAATAAACCGGCGTTGAAATGCCTGCTACATATGCTACCTCATATTTTTCATCGGCCATTTCAATACAGCTTGTAAGCTGCGCTGCTCCGGAGTAAAATCCGATATCACCTGAGTAAACAACCCCAAACACACGGTGCATTTTGTCGTTTCTTATATAATCCATAATCTGCTTTGCCTCATAGCATGCAAAATGAACCTTATCATTATACGGATCACATATTTCCAGCACACGTTTGGAGCCAATCAAAACGTCCGCCGCCTCCACTGCCAAAAGGGACTGTTTTGTCATAAGTAAACGACTGCCCGGACCTGCTCCAATGAGAAATATTTTCTTTACGTTGTCTGTGTGCATCTGCTTTTCTGCATTTTCGTTTGAAGCTTCTACACCTGCATATGTGCAAACCAAATCAAGTGCCTGTGGAAATCCGACAGCGTTTTCACATTCCTTTGGTCGTCCGATTAACACAAGATTCACACCGGTCCGAATCGCCGCCTCACATTTTTCAAGATATCCGCCTTCTGCCCCCGAACACTTTGTGACAAGCCATTTTGCACCTGTGCTCCGAAGCATTTCATAGTTTATTTCCTCCGAAAACGGACCCTGCATACATATCAGATTTCGCCCCTCAAATCCAAGACTGCTGCATTTTTCCATGACATCAACCGTTGGCAGCACACGGGCAACCACACGCTCCTTATAATTCGGAATAACCGTATATGCCTCTAATTCCTTGCTCCCTGTTGTTGCAAAAATAACACCTTCTGTTGTTGCCAAAAACTGCGCTGCCTCTGACACACTGTCAAAAAGATACGAATTTTCATTGTTATTTTGCTGAGCAGCTCTTGCGATTCGGATATACGGGCAAGACATCTTCTCGCAAACTGCAGCAACATTTTCTGTGACGATTTGTGCATACGGATGTGTCGCATCCACGCAGCAGACCGGCTTAATTTCCGAGATTAATTCGCTAATTGCTCCCATATCAAGTCTGCCGACATGCTTGCAGATATTTTCACGTTCCGGCAGAAGACCGGCACCATAATCCGTAACAACGCAAACATGAAGCATAATGTCAAATGTCTGCAGCCTTTCGACCAAAGCTCTTCCTTCAATTGTCCCACCAAAAATCAAAACATTTTTCATGTATTTCACCATTAAATCTGATAGCCTCTCGGCGTAACAAGCCGATTGGCGATTATTTTCGTACTCGCATTTCCGACAAAAACAGTTGTGAACATATCAACCTTTTTTTCTTCCAATTCCGCAAGTGTGCACAACTGATAATCCTCACCGTCACGTCCAATCTGTCGAACGTATCCGCACTTTGTCTGCGGTGATTTGTACTCCATCAGTATGCGACATGCCTTTTCCAGATAATCCGCCCGCTTTTTGCTCGACGGGTTGTATAAACAGATCACAAAATCAGCCATTGCCGCACCAAGCAGACGCTTTTCAATTACTTCCCATGGGGTAAGCAAATCACTTAAGCTGACAACCGCAAAATCGTGTCCGAGCGGAGCACCGAGCACAGCCGCACCTGCCAATGCAGCAGTAACCCCCGGCACGACGCAAACCTCAACCTCCGGATAGTTTACCGATAGCTCAAGCACAATACCTGCCATACCATAAACACCGGCATCACCGCTGCAAACAATAGCCGTTGTGACATCCGAATCAGCGGATGCAAATGCAAGCTCACAACGTTCCTTTTCATGCATCATTCCGGTAACAATCCATTGCTTGTCCGGAAAATCAGCTTTCACCAAATCAATATATACCTGATAGCCGGCAATTGCCTCACACTTTTTAAGCGCCGCAACTGCCTCACCGGTCATTTTTTCATAGGCTCCCGGTCCAATCCCAACAACATATAGTTGTTTCATATCAAAAGCTTCCTCTCTACCTGAACGATTGCCACTGTCACACCCTCTCTCGCCGTCTTTCGACAAACAAATTCATAATGACCATACGAACCGTCCACTCTTTTAAATGTATTTACACATGCAACTGCGCTTCGCTCGCATACATTGTCAACACCTGTTACCTGCTCAACGAACGCGGATTCCGTATAGCTTCCTGTCACGGCATTTAGTGTGTTCGCATCATATGTCATAAACGGTACATTCAAGCTCCGGCAAAACGACACAAGGCCCGGTTCTTCTTCCTTAAGATCAATACTCGCAACCGCTGCCACACCTTTCATATCTGCACCGTACATATCCATGCAAATCTTTACCGCTTCGTAAATGAGACCCTCCGATGTGTTGCTTTTACAACCGATTCCAATCATATAACATTGCGGAACAAGGATTAATTCATTTTCTTTTTTCTGATATATTTCAAGCACATCCGACGTAACCTTGATGTGATATTTTGCTGTACTGTCATTCACGGAAAGCTCATCCGGAACATTGCCTACTATCTCATAAGTCGTGTCCAGACTTACTGTTTCCCCTCTCAAAATTGCGGCGGAAATTTCTTTTGCAAACGTCCAGTCGAGCATCGTCAATCGGTTTTTCTTCGCAAACACATCTACCGCAAATTTTCCTTCTACATCGGTAGCTGTTGTGACTACCGGCTTTGCACCGGAAAGTGTTGCAATATAATTTGTATATTCATTCGCAGCCCCCGCATGGCCGGAAACTAACGATACCACATAATTTCCCATCTCATCCAGAACAATAACTGCCGGATCAACGGACTTATGTCTTAAAAATGGTGCCATTGTTCGAACCGCAATTCCTGTGGCCGAAAAAAACACAATTACCTTTGCAGTCGTAATATGTGCGGCAACAATATCTGCCACACTTCTCACATCGGAAACATCCGGAAGTGCCTTGCATTTTGTCTTACAAATGATTCGCCCGGCAAACTTAGGCATTTGCGCCATCTGCTCCTCCCATGCAAAATGCACACGCTGCATAAGTTCATGCCCTCGTCTGCTGCACGCAATCATAAGAATGTCATTTTTATCTGTTTGTACTGTTTCAAATGCATTTGCTGCTCCTGTTGCATGTACTGCTTGGGTCTTCGCCTCACGATAACCGGTCGAAAATGTTGCATCATACAGCTTTGACTTCTCATAGCGGTTGCCGAGAACATCCCCCACAACGATTAATGCGGTCTTATGAATCTGTTCTGTTTCCATCGTCTCTGCAAGCTTACCAAGTGTTGTCTCCATCTTTTTTTCATCCGGCCAGGTCGCTTTATATACAATGCCGACGGGCGTATCTTCTGTATAACCGCCCTCAATAAGCTCTCGCTGAACCTTTTTCGCCATGCCGGAAGACAAAAACAAAACCATCGTTGCATGATGGGAGGCAAAAGACTGCAAGGATTCCCTCGGCGGCACAGGTGTACGTCCTTCACCGCGTGTGATAATAACACTCTGTGACACATCCGGAAGTGTATACTCACATTGAAGTGTCGCAGCTGCTCCAAACAAAGAGCTTACTCCCGGGCAAACATCATATGCTATCCCTCTTGCTTCAAGCACATCCATCTGTTCACGAATCGCACCATATAACGAAGGATCGCCTGTGTGTAAACGAACGGTCGTATACCCGTTTTTTTCTGCAGCCTCATAAACCGCAATTACATCCTCCAGGCACATGGTCGCACTGTCATAAATCATACAGTTTTCCTTCGCATAGGAAAGAAGTTCCGGATTGACAAGAGAACCCGCATATATAATTACATCCGCCTCTGAAAGCAGCCTCTGTCCCCGTACCGTAATAAGATCAACAGCACCGGGACCCGCTCCAACAAAATGTACCATGTTTATTCCTCCTTCCATTCGGCAAGTAAATCGAAACTGCCTACTGTTTCTCCAAGCAGTCCTTTACTCTCCGAGAAAAGAATTACGCCAAAACGCAACTGACCGCCCACACGGCGTCTGATATATATTTCAATCTGCGCACATATACGCTTCATGACAGCATCCAGCAATTGATTCTGCTCCAAAATATCAAGCACCTGTTCTGTGTTGACGCATGCCATAATTTGCTCACCGACCGTTGTTCCTCCGCCTGCAAGCATTGTATGAACCGCTAGAATTTCCATGCGTCCGTCCGCAACCCTTGAGTGCGTATTCATAATACCGGCAGCAAGCTTTACAAGCTTACCGAGATTGCCGATTAAAAGTAATTTTTCGTAGCCGTACGAGACTGCAAGATCCAGTGTTTCTCCGATAAAATTACTGCATTTCAGACTGTTTGAAACATCAAGACCAAGCAAATGTTTCGCATAGCCTTGTCCATAATTTCCGGGTGTCACAAGCAATCTTCGCTCACCACGATTATATCTCATTCGTATTTCCAAATCGATAGTGTCAATAATTGCTTTCTCGCTCATCGGCTCCACGATTCCACTTGTTCCAAGAACAGAAATTCCTCCTTTAATCCCAAGCTTTGGATTAAAGGTTTTCGAAGCAAGATATACACCATCCGGAATCATAATTGTAATTTTGACAGGCTTGTCATATTTTGCAAGCGCACAAATTTCTGCTACTGCTTCAAAAATCATAGCACGGGGTCCGCTGTTAATCGCAGCCTGACCAACCCTTTGCTCCATACCATCCATTGTAATTCTTCCAATGCCCTCACCACCGTCCAAAAACAAATTCGGATAGGACATATCCTCAAAACAAAAACTGTTTTGTACCTCTGTCAGCTGTTTTTTTGAAAGCATTTCAACCTTTGCATAAACAAACACTCCATCTGTTACATCCGGATCATCCCCGCTGTCCTTTTGCGTTTTGTACATCGCATAGCTGCCACTCTCATATTCCTCGCATACCACGGTTCTTTCTATCGAAATCTTTTTCGGTGTCATATAGGAAATCGTCCCGGAATCTATATCAAGCAGTAAACGCTTTGCCGCTGCCGTTGCAGCAATCACGGCACATGTTCCTGTTGTTATTCCATATCTTAATTTCTGTTGGTTTTTGAAAACGAAATTATCCACACGGACACCTCTTTTTTCTAACGTTATAAGCAAGCTCTTTTGCCCGCAAATTGTGCAGGCATAGATATAAATAGTATATAATAACCACATAGGAATTGCAATAAACGGATGACTGACGTTTCTGGTGTTTTGTCTCGTAATCATCGACGCTTCCTTGCCGGGCGCTTCCTTGCCCGGACGTTTTCTCCATGGATGATGCTTCCATTCCGGGACCGCTTCCTTGCCCGGACGTTTTCTCCACGGAGGATGCTTCCATTCCGGGACCGCTTCCTTGCCCGGACGTTTTCTCCTCGGATGATACTTCCATTCCGGGACCGCTTCCTTGCCCGGACATTTTCTCCACGGATGATGCTTCCATTCCCGTGGAGAAAGCTGTTAATCCGGAATAATGATTTTCTTATCAGTGGTTAAGCAAACCAAATATAGAATTTATGTTAGAAATCGAGAAGCGTTTTCATGTTTCTTCCTTTTCTGCTTGCTTGGGCATGACAGGCAGAATCCTTCCCCTATGCCCTTCTTTTTCTTTTTCCTTGGGTATGACAGGCAGAATTCTTCTTATATACCCTTCTTTTTCCGACTTTTTCTAAATTCGGGGATGGCGGTTTGCCTTGTATAATAAGTACTTCGTATGGTTTTCGCTGATTTGAAGCCAAAACAAGAATAACTTCAGGGCATTTCGCCTTAATTTTTCTGAGAGCATAAAAGATGCAGGGTCCGAAAACCCTGCACCTGTTCGACAAATTGGAATTGAATAAATCAATAATGCTATTATTCGATATCTTTTATAAATCGAAT
>CALYVE010000090.1 GCA_945492935.1 uncultured Lachnospiraceae bacterium | reverse complement strand
TTATGATTGTCCTGCCCAATCTCAAAATAAGCAAGCTGCTTTTCCACGTTTTTGGGCTTAAAATTGCCCGAAAGCTTCTGCCACTCACGGAACAAATATTGTGACACATCCGTATTACTCCGAAACCGGTTGTGGGCAATCTTCATAAGCAAATCATGTTCCTTCTCCCAAACATCCTCATACGTCTGCTTTAAAAAAGCAGATGGTCCGTGTACCGTATAAAAACCGGTATAACGCGGAAAACAAAGTTCCAGTGCGTTATAGAAAAAATGAAGGAGCGGATATCCTATTTTGAAATAATTTTTCATGTGTGCCTTCACATTCGAACGCTTATCAAAATGCTTGGCAAGCACGATGGAATGGTTCATATAGACACGTGACATAAGCGGATTTCCGGCATTTGCAACAACCGGCTGAAACGCCAGCATATCACACGGAAGTCCATCCTTGAAAAAATCTTCCGGACGAACGTTTTTTGTTAAAAACATATCGTCATTAAAATAGACGAAATGCTTTGCAAGTCCCGGAATTTTGTGCAGGAACAACTCAAGCACACAGCTGTTATACGTCGGCAAAATTTCCTTCGGAAGATAATCCTCATGCAAAACGATATGAAGCTTCGGATGTTCCTCAACAAGCCATTTCGGCACATGCCCCCATGTAATGAAATGGATCTTCCGTACCCAGCCTGCGTATTTTTCGACACCGCGAAGCCAGAAACGAAGCAAATCCCAGTCGCGATATCTGCCGTCGCTGTCATCATTTTCGTCTTCCGGTATGTAATTTTCTTTTTCTTTTTTCCAGACAGAATCGGCGCCATCGACCCACGTAATCACAAAATCGATATCCATGTTATCTCCCTTCCGCTAGAACAATTTATCCTTAAGTTTTATTGTTCCAAGCAAATATCCGTTGTCCGTCAGCTCCTGCGATACGCCGAGTGAAATCGGCATCTTAGAGGCTCCGTCCTCCATATAGAAATAAATCTCATATGTTCCGCTTTGTTTTCCTGTCATCGAAAAATCCACATCGACAGACAGTGTATCCCCGCTGTTTTCTCCGCCGGAAAGTCCACACAAATCTGTATCAACCGATTTAATCGTTCTCTCACCGGTTTTTGTATTCACGAGAACAAAAGAAACTTCCGGTTCTCTGTAGAAAGGTGCATATCCGACATTCCGGAAGCTGACCGAAACAGAAGCTGTGTCATCAAAATACCGGTATTTCAGACAGTTATCTTCAATAATAAGTCTGTAGCCAAGATGATTTTCAATGTAAAGCTTTCCGGTCTGTCCGTCAAAAGGACCAGCCTCAGAAACAACCGTATTATTCCATTTATCATAAACAGAAACATCGTATCCCTGATTCAAATATGTCACATGCATCTTCGATAAATCCGAAATCGCATTCTCAAAATCATTGTATGGATTTGGATGAATTACTTCTCCGCCGTTTGGTACTGTTTTGCAAAGATCGTTTTGGAATGAAAGTTCCTCCTCCCTATTCCAATAAGAGTAATCACCGACAACCGTCTTTGATGTTTCCCCGTAAGTGCCATAATCGGATGCGCTGCCGAGCATACCGTCATTAAATAGCGATAATCGGGATGCAAGCGTGGAGGCATCACCGCAGTTTGTTGCCATACGCCAATGCATCGGCATGCGGACGGCAAGATAAATCTTCTGATCCGTCAGCGTGGCAAGCGTATCTGCAAGCAAAGAAATATCCTTCTGATTAGCATATTTTGTTCCATTCATCTCTCCCCAGTTGCCGATAAAAAGCCCCTGCAAAATGAAAATACGATCCGCATACGTATTGATAACCGGACTAAGCTGTTCCATATGTCCCAATATAATTTCAATTGTCGCAGGCTCGTTTTCCTCGTTTTCTCCATCCCAATCATACAGAAAACGAACAATGAGCTGTTTATCGAGACTGCATAATGCCGTAAAGAGATTCTCCACATTGCGAAGTCCCTGCTCCGAAATCGGACCTTCCTTAAACTCGGAAAGATTAATCTCAACAAGCGTAAGCGTTGTCTCTGTATCTGTGCAGTAATCCTCCGCTATCTGACCACGATAATCTGTCATTTTGTCATGAATATAGTAGCCATGCAGAAAATAAAATCCACGATTCGGATTTTTCAGCCGCTTTCCGGATTCCTCAAAGGTGACAGTCGTTATGTCTGCACCGCCGTGTCCGCGCATCGCAAAATAACCATGCATCATCAAACACAGAAAGCCCACGCAAAGTACGCAGGCAGCTGTTATTTTAATTATTCTTTTTGTCATTGAGTGTGTTTCCTTGTTTTTCAAATTCTTCTCCTGACTGAAAGCCTAACTGATATAGACAAGCCGGATTTTGCTTAAAGTAATAGCATACAAAATCCTCATCCTCATAGTATGTATGAAGCTCGCCCGGGTAAAGCTTTGAAAACTCCATACACCAATAATAAAGTCGTGACTCTAACACCATTCGCGACGGCAGATCCGAATATGCATAATTCGAAAGAGGATATACGAAAAATGGCGGTTTTGCCAAATCATCCGAAATCTCAGCCATAGTAATATCCGGACACTGACTTACATAAGAACTGTAATATTTTGGATATTTTTCGGTAGCAAGCCATTCCGGTCCGGAGAAGAAATGACTCTGCGCATATTCGAGCGGATGTTTTTCAATATAAATGAAAACGTATTCCGTCGGAATTGTATAATCCGACTCAATGCATTCATTTACAAAATTTACAACCTCTTCATGATATCCATATTCAATTTGCTGATAAATCTCATCGACAGTCGAAACAATTGTAAAGCTATATTTCGGAAGCTCTTTTGTTATTTTGTACGTTGTCATGACTGCACCGTTATGTCTTGTAAGCTCATAATACAAATAGCCATGGAAGTTGCCGGTTACTCGTGTTCCGATGTAAATTGCAGCAAGCATTCCCGTAGCGAGCAGCTTCTGAACATTGCGATGCAAAAGCTTATCCAGATTGCTCATCAGGGCATCAACCGGAATAAACAAAACAGAAAAAATCAACATCGTTGCAACCGAGCAAAGTCTCGAATCCTTAATTAAAACAGGAATACCAAGACTCGGTGCACAATACATCATCATGAAAATAAAGGATGCAAATACAATCGAAAAATAATGATCGTGTCTTCCGGCATCTATTTCACTCTTTTTTGTTACAAACTTTGCCAACATACGAAGCAAGCGCAAAACAACAAACAGACCAAGCGAAACAAACGATACGATTGCAATCACTCTCGCGCGGTCGGACTTAAATAATGTCACATAGGCATCCCGATAAATAATATCGATACGCTCCTTCATAGAAAGCTTTGGCGTTTCGCTCTCAACAACAATTTCCTGACCATTTTCATCAATATCAGTTGTTGTCTGTGAAGAGCTGTTGCCACCCCCGAAAAGGTTGCCTGTAATCTCCTGCCCATTCTCGTCGAGAATAACATTTCCTCCACCTTCTTCATCCGTTCCTTCCATAACGTTCATCGCCCATCCGATAGAACCCTGGAACGGGATTCCCGAAAGAAGCGCCCCGGCCATAGGAATAATTGCAACGAACGTTCCAAGCATAATGGCAACAACAAGCGGAACAAGACGCTTTGGTTTGATCAGCTTGAATATCAGAACCGGAACAAGTGCAACGCAGAGGAAGAAAGCCATAATTGTACAATAAAAATGCATAACAATCGACACTGCAAGAGATAATGTAAACAGCAAAAGATTATCGTCATTTACGATTTGTTTTATCAGCCTGAATTTGACCTTTTCCTTTGGTTTTTCCGGAACCTTTCCCTTGGCAAACCGAATCAGATATGCCGCACAGACAAAGACGGTAAAAAGGCTTGTTTCCTGAGGCAATGTCCACTGCAAACGTGACATTCCATACACCTCATTAATACAAACCATATCAAGCGTAAGAAACAAACCGAGCGAAAGAAGCGCCGTATATCTCCATGCAAAAATCTCACGAAGCAAAAGGTAGGCGCCAAACAAAAAGATTGATGTATGAATGCCGGCAAAAAACAACAGACAGCTGTAAATCCGAATACCGAACAAGGTACTCATTGCGTAGATTGCGCAATGCATTCCTTCCGGATAGACACCGGCAGAAAAAATCTGTCCCTGCTTCAATCCGTATATCCATGCATTATGAGGATACATATCTCCAAATCCATAGGAATAATCCTGAAAAGCACCATATGTAAAATAAATCATGCCAAAGAGAATAAGCACGAGAAGAAGAACTGCCTCAAGTTTTTTTCCGTCCAAAAGCATAGACACATCTTTTCTCAGCCTACGAAAACGGTCACGCACCTTCGCGCACATGCGCCAAATTAAGTTCTTTACACCGTAAGTTCCCGATGTAACGCGCTTTAAATCTTTCCCTAAGTTCTCACGCTTCACAATTGCCTTTGCGAGCAGATAAACAAGCGGTCCGTAGAAAAGCAACGCTATTACATAGCCATTCAAACAATGAAAAAGGCCAACCAGAAGCACAACTGTGTTAATCAAAACAAGCTGCTCTGTCACACAAAAAACGATACGAAAAGACAAGGATTTATTTTTTAGAAATTTGCGAAAAATAATGGATGGCCAGATATAAAATAGTATACCGTATGCCACAAGTACTTTCCCATATTCCATTATCCAATAAAATGTCGTCATGAGCCCACCTCATTAAAGTTAATAATTTGACAGTGTACCAAGAAATACACCATCCTTTGTCATTTCATTTGCGAAGAAAATCTCTCCGCCGGAGCAATCCTTTGCACAAACAAAAAGCTTTATTTTTTGTCCGGAACAATCCATATCAAAATCGCCGGGCGTCACGTGATAGCATTTGCTTTCACCGCTTCCGATTTCCTGCAGATTTCCTAACCGAATCATTTTTTTCTCACTCTGAAAGCATGCCGCAAGAAATACTTCGATTTCGTTATATGCACATGCAAATCCAACATTTGCAATCTCAATTTTCAACTTCATGCTCTCTGCTTTAGTCTCACCCTTTTTTACAAGACCGGCATTTTTTACAAGATAACGATAGCCAAGATGTGCCTCAATATAATCATAAAGCTTCTTGTTTTTGAACACACCCTTCTTCATCGGAAGGCTCTTAAAATAATCAAGCATCTGTGTGTCATACAAACGATTTAAATATGTTACATGCATCATCGCCAGACAATCAATGATTGCCTGCGGTTGCATGGATTTTACGTAATTATCACCCAGCACGGTTTCGCCGCCAAGCGGAACATTTACGCACAGCTTTTGAATAAATGCGAGTTCCTTTTCACGGCTCCACGCACAATCGTAGCGCGTCGCTTCGCCATCGCCGTATGTCCCAAGATCGGTACGAGACGCAAGAATTGCATCATCAAACAAACCAATCCGACACTCACCGGCAATCGCTTGTTCACTAAAATGTGTTCGAAGCGTGCGATATTGCGCCGGCTTTCGAACTGCCAGATAAACCTTCTCCGGGAGATATTCATCTGCAATCTGGGCAAGCTCTGCAAGATGGTGTCGTGTCAAATGCTTCGTACCATGCATCTCTCCCCAGTTCCCGACCAAAAGTCCCTGGTATACAAATATATATTGTTCATAATCGGCAAGCACCGAAAATATCTGCTTCAAATGTGTCTTAACTAAATCAAAGTCTTCCGGTTCGACACAATTTGCCTGTCCTTTTGTATCATAAGCCGCACGCACAATCAAATGTTTTCCGTGCGAGGCAAAAAACGCGATTGTCTCCCCAAGCTTTGCAAGCGCTGCATCCTCAATCGGCTGTTCCCTGTAATGAGACAGTTCTACCATGAGAAGAACTAACGACTCCTCCTTCACGAGGCATTGCTCAAATATCGTATAGTCAACAGCTTCTCCCATGCACATGCTAAACATTTGATAAAAACCACGATTCGGATTACAAAGTCTGCTGTCAGTTTCTGTCAAATCTGCAGTTTTGAAACAGGAACGTTTATGCATTCTTTTTCTCCTTTTTCTTAGGTTTTTGCCCCATATGAAACATCTTCACGCGTATCCATGCCGCAAGAATCGAGAAAACCATACGAAACATATATACAAACGGTTTCAGACCGGAATGCATGCTCACACCCTCTGTTCGCACATGCATAAGTGCCGGAATTTCCTGAATATCATAACCAAGCAAGGACATTTGCATAATCATATTCGCATCCGGATATTTGTCGTCAAAATGATTATAACCCGCATAATAGGAAAATGCGCGGTAATCAAGTCCCTGCAGACCGGTCGTTGCATCGGTAATCTTATTTCCTGCACCAATTCGAATCATGAAACCAAATAATTTATATGCAAATTTTTTTACTGCCGAAGTCGGATACTTCGGACTGTCCTTCATAAATCGCGAACCTAAAACGATGTCCGGGCATGTGCCGTCCGCACGCGGTATCGTCAGACAATCATAAATTGCTTTGACATTACACACGTCATGCTGACCATCTGCATCCATCTGTATTACATACTTATAACCCTTTGATACTGCATATTTATACCCAACCTGCAAACCGCTTCCATAGCCAAGATTGTAAACATGATTGACAATTGCAACATGAAAGCCTCGCGCAACCTCCTCTGTGTTGTCCTTTGAACAGTCATTCATAACAAGAATATCTGCAAACGCTGCAATATCAGGTGCTGTCAGCTGTTCAAGCAGTGCTCCAATTGTTTTTCCTTCATTATAGGCCGGAATAATAATGAGTAAATCCTTATGATTTTTCATGTAATCACCTTTTTCCAAAGTATATCTTCCACACTAAATGAGTGAAAGTAGCTTATCCATCTCTGCGACTGCATTTGCATTTTTCAAGGATGCCTT
>CALYVE010000089.1 GCA_945492935.1 uncultured Lachnospiraceae bacterium | reverse complement strand
TGCAGGTGATAAAATAAAGGATTTCATGGATGCACAGGGCTTGTTCAAGCCGGTCGGAATTATTATTTCGGCACCCGGCGCATTTCTTGTACTCGCATTCATTATTGCATTTATCAATCATTGCAACATCAAAAAGGCTAACAAAAAGGGCGAGGAGCCAAAGCTTTGTAAACTTGCGGATTGTGCCGGTTGTCAAAATATGATGTGTGCAGGTAAAATCGTAGCAGAGGAGTCAACAGAAGCTGATAAGGCTGAAAATTCTGATGCGGAATCATCAAACAACGAAGAAAAAAAGGCAAAGGAGGATTAAGACATGAATATGATTTTATTAGCTATATCAGCAGCACTTGTCAATAATGTTATCCTGAGCCAGTTTATGGGAATCTGTCCATTCCTTGGTGTATCAAAGAAGATTGATACGGCAGCAGGTATGGGTGGCGCAGTTATCTTCGTTATGACAATCGCATCTGCGGTGACAAGTATCATTTACACGTTTGTGCTCAAGCCACTTGACTTAAAGTATTTAAATACGATTGTGTTCATATTAGTAATTGCAGCGCTTGTTCAGTTTGTTGAGATGTTCCTTAAGAAGGCTGTACCGTCGTTGTATCAGTCACTTGGCGTTTACCTGCCTCTTATTACAACAAACTGTGCTGTACTTGGTATCGCACTTAAGAATGTACAGGATAAATATTCCATTTTAGAATCCGTTGTGAATGGTTTTGCGTCTGCAGTCGGATTTGCCATTGCAATTATCATTATGGCCGGTATTCGAGAGAAGACAGAGCATAATGATGTTCCTGAAAGCTTCAAGGGTGCGCCGATTGTTTTGATTTCGGCATGTCTTATGGCAATTGCGTTTATGGGACTGAATGGTTTGATATAAAAGGAGGAGAATATGGATATACTTTCAATAGTAATCGCAGCAGCGGTTGTAGGTGTTGTCGGTGTTTTAGCCGGAGTTCTCCTTGGAATAGCGAGCGAGAAGTTCAAGGTTGAAGTTGACGAAAAAGAAATAAAGGTTCGTGACGCTTTGCCGGGAAACAATTGTGGCGGTTGCGGTTATCCGGGATGTGACGGTCTTGCAGCGGCCATTGCAAAGGGTGAGGCTAAGCCGGATGCTTGTCCTGTTGGTGGAGAGGCTGTAGCAAAGCAGATTATAGAAATCGTCGGCGGAGAGGCTGATTCTGTACGTATGATGGCATATGTTCGTTGTGCGGGCGATTGCAACAAAGCAAAGGATGTTTATGAGTATGTTGGTCCGCAGGATTGCAAATTTGCCGCAAATGCACCGGGTGGTGGTCCTAAGGGCTGTGCGTATGGATGTCTTGGATATGGTTCTTGTGTAAAGGCATGTCCGTTCGATGCAATTGCGATTGTTGACGGTGTCGCTGTGATTGACAAAGAAAAATGCAAAGCATGCGGCAAATGTGTCGCAGAATGTCCGCGTCATATTATAGAGATGATTCCTTATGAGGCATCGACAGTTGTTTCATGCAATTCAAAAGATTTTGGAAAGGATGTTAAGGCAGTATGTTCGGTTGGTTGTATCGGTTGCGGTATTTGCCAGAAGAACTGTCCGCAGGGTGCTATCACGGTAGAGAATTTCCTTGCACATGTTGATCAGAGTAAGTGTGATGGTTGCGGTATCTGTAAAGAAAAGTGTCCGGTCAAGATTATTAAATAGAGAAGGAGTAGATGATGGGAAGAGATTACGTTATTATTGCGGATTCAACAAATGATTTTCCGGCAACTTTTGCAGAGGAAAATCATGTTGATATTGTACATCTTTTGTATGAGATTGGTGGTGAAACCTATGGCCGCGAACGCGATTTGACACCAAAGGAATTCTATGACAAAATGCGGGAAGGGTTACCGACCAAAACGGCAGCTGCCAATATTGAAGAGATTACAGAGCATTTTGAGGCATGCTTAAAGGATGGCAAAGATATTTTATTTATGTGTTTGTCATCGGGAATAAGCAGTACCGTTTCCAATGCATTTATAGTAAAAGCCGAGCTTGAAGAACAATATCCTGATGCAACAATTTGCGTAATTGATTCTCTGTGTGCATCCGGAGGGCAGGGATTTTTACTTAACATTGCTGTTCAAAATAAGAAAAATGGTATGTCTGTTACAGAAAACTATGAGAATCTTGAATCTGTTAAACGAAATATTGTTCACAAGTTTACCGTTGAAGATTTAAAATATTTGCAGCGGGGTGGTCGTATTTCAAAGGCGGCCGCTACTATCGGTACAATGATTAATCTTAAACCGCTTTTACATGTTGATAACGAAGGAAAGCTCGTTGCGGAGTCTAAGGTTCGTGGACGAAAGAAATCTTTGGCACAGCTTGTCAGCAACATGGGCGAGTGTATGGGCAGCTATAAGGATAAGCAGGACTTGATTGTTGTCTGTCATGCTGATGTTGATGAGGATGCAAAATATACTGCAAAGCTGATTGAGGAGATGTATCATCCGGGCAAAATCATATTCAGTGGTGTAACGCCGACAATCGGAGCCCACTCGGGTCCGGGAACAATCGCTATTTTCTTTATGGGCGATAAGCGTTAAGACACGAATTATTTTACTTTCCCATATATTAATACAAAAAGGTATTTTATGCGTTTTTTGGAATTAAGGGAAAAAGAAGTAATAAATTGCAAGGATTGTAAAAGACTTGGCTATGTATCGGATATCGAATTTGATTGTGAAAAAGGATGCATAGTTGCAATCATTGTACCAAGCGGAGGGAAACTATTTCCTTGCTTTGGATTCGGAACAGAATATTACATTCGGTTTTGTGACATTGTTCGAATCGGACCGGATATTGTTCTGGTTGACTTGGACCCTTGCGATTTGCGAAGGGCTCATGATAAAGGCAAATTGTAGAGACAAAAGGAGAGAAAACTATGAAATGTCCATTTTGTGGAGATGATAATACACGCGTAATTGATTCAAGACCGGCAGATGATAATCAGGCAATCCGCAGAAGACGTCAATGCGACGAATGCGGAAAACGTTTTACTACATATGAGAAGGTTGAAACAATCCCACTGATTGTAATCAAGAAGGATAAGAATCGTGAAACCTACGACCGTCAGAAGATTGAGTCCGGTGTCGTTCGTTCCTGTCATAAGCGTCCGGTGTCGGCAGTTGCGATTGAAAACTGTATTGATAATATCGAAAATAAGATATTTACATTGGAAGTTAAGGAAATTGAGAGCAAACAGATTGGCGAGATTGTTATGGATGAGTTGAAGGATCTTGATCAGGTAGCATACGTTCGTTTTGCATCTGTTTACCGTGAATTCAAGGATGTAAATACATTCATGAGTGAATTAAAGAAGCTCTTGGATTCAAAGTAGGAGAGAATATGTTAGAAAGCTACTTAGAATTAGTATCGGGTGGTGAAGGAGAGATTGTCGAAAAAAAGTCTCGCTTTATCGGCCAGATTAAGCCTGTATACTCTGAGGAAGAGGCCTATGCATTTGTGGAGCAAATCAAGAAAAAACACTATGATGCAAGACACAATTGTTTTGCGTTTTCGATAGGGGATGAGATGCCCCTTCTTCGGTTTTCGGATGATGGGGAGCCTCAGGGAACAGCCGGAAAACCAATTTTAGAGGTAATTAACGGTTCCGGGATTCATAATATCTGTATTGTTGTTACGCGATATTTTGGAGGCACGCTTCTTGGAACCGGAGGACTTGTTCGCGCCTATACCGATGCCGCAAAGGAAGCGCTCGGAAATTGTGAAACAAAGCGAAAACAACGCATTTATCCAATTAAGGTTACAACAGATTATGCGGATATGGGAAAAATCCAGTATATCATAGAAAGCGCGGATGTTCGTGTTGTTGATAAAGTGTTTACAGATGAAGTTGTATTTTGGTTGGAGGTTCCGGTTGACAGCAAGGATAAGCTTGTTGTTGCAATCACAGAGGCATCCGGCGCAAGGGCTGTTATTGATATTGGAGATGAAATATTTGGATAATGCTTAGAGTGTTGTTACAAACACGCCGATGACAGATATAAGCATAATAAGAGGAAGCACCTTTTCAAGAAGGGTGCTTTTTCTTATGATAAAGCTTAAGAGCATGGCAAGGAAAAAAACTGCAATTGCTGTAAGCAATACTTGAAGCACCTGCTCGGCAAATCCATAGGTGATGACATTGCAAATAAGGCCGACTGAAAAAATCGGCAAGAGGGATGTCAAAACGGATAATGCTTTAAGCTGAAAAAGATTTCTGTTATTTTGTGCAAGATATATCCTTTTTTCCTTGTCTTTCTGATACAAGAGTAAGCCAAGAAGACCTGCAAATAAAATTAGTAATACGGTAATTTCAAAAACAGGTATGTTAATACGATAAATCATTGTTTTAAAGTCAAAAGAATGGTCTGTTACATCCATAAGCCGGAAGACTTCGTCACCGGATGTGTAATCATGGTAAATGGAAACAAGCTCCTCATCGTAGGCATCTAAGTCTGTGCAAGAAAGCATAAGCTGTTCGGCGACAATCTGGTATGTCTGCGCAAACAATGTTTCACAAATGGAAAAAGGAAGTGTAGAAGAAGGTGTTTTGTACATGCGAATCGGATTTTCATCGGCTGTACCATCGATAAAGCTCTGAAAGAAATTATCGGGAATTACAAATCCACACTCGGCATATGATGATTTTACGTCGTTAAGCAAAGTATCCTCGTTATTCACGATATAAAAGGTATAAATAGAATTACTTCGTTCGATTTCAGCCATCAAAGCGTCAAAATATTCTCCCGTGTCTTCACAGTAGATGGCAACCTTTATGTCAGTGGACTGCTCCTTAGAAGGAAGTAGCTTGTATAAGCCTGTGAGAAACACAAGCACCGCCAACATCACTAAATACATCTTATGTGCCAATATTCTTTTTGTAAAAACTGTAAATCTGTTAATAAACTGCATAAAAGCTCCTTTTATAGACCAAATAGAGAATGTCCAAATAGTTTGATTAAGTATTCACCGGGCAAAAATGCGGAAATCTTCTGTATGGCAGAAGGAAGCATGGCATGCGGCAAAAATCCGCCTCCGATGTAAGTGATTGCCAATGTGATACAAAATACAATCATGTTGCCTGTAAATACATGACGGCTGAATATGCCGGCAAGATTCATAATCAATGCGAGTAGAATGATTGCCGGAATAACGGTGATAAGACCGAATCCAAAAATTTGTTTGTTATAGATGCTAAGTCCGATGAAACAGGGAATGTACGAAATATAAAGTGCCGGAATTGTGCAAATCACATTGCTTATAAAAATGTGAAAGTTATTAATTTTATGCGTCTTAAGAACTTTGGTTACACCGGAATTATGTCCTTGTATAAACGGCATTAATATAACCGCAAGCAGCAACAAAACAAGCATAACTGCAGCTGAAAGATAATGTTGAATGAGCGTTCCGTTTCCTTCTCCGGTAGCATCAACAGTCTGAATATAGCTGTCTTTGTTGATTACACGCTCCGTGAAAACAAGATTTACTTTCATATCCGTTTGGGACACAAAATCTTCATCAAACTCATGTGCACGTAGTGTGTCAATAACGCTATAGATGGCTGCCTGGGCGGTCGTCAGATAGTTTGCATAAGATAAGAACAATTCATTTGCCACATAGGAGGATATTGTCGAAGTATCCTGAACAACAACCTCAAGAGGCGTGTTTGTACTGTCCATGAGACCGGTAAAAAAGTCTTCCGGGACGATAATAAAAAACAAAATTTCCCCCTGTTCAAGCATACGATATCCATCTTCAATTGTGTTGACCGGAAAGATAGAGGCACTTTCTTCAATACTTTCCATTTTTTTTAACATACCAAGTGCAAGCTCAGTCATATCGGAGTCCTCACTTGGAGAAAGATAATAACCGACATTCACTGCGGTAAACTTGTTTTCTTTGTATAAGTTTTTTGAAATTACATACCCCGCAGAAGCGCAAACCGTGAATAAAATACAGACTGAAATAAGAAGAGAAGGAATGTACTTTGTCACACGTTTTAGGTCGGCTTTTAGCAGACGTGTAAAATATGAAAAACGAGACATGTTATTCGCTCCTTAAAATATCTACATAGCTAATACCCTTAGCCTGAAATTCTGCTGTGTCATAAAGAATACCATTTTTGAGTAAAAATACCCGATTACAAAATCGGAAAATATCTTCATCGTGCGAAGCGACAATAATGCTGCCTCCCTGACGAAGATGAAGTCCCATGAATCCAAGAATATCATGCTTTGCTGTAAGATCCAGGGCGGCAAACGGCTCATCCATAAGCAAAAGCTTTGGTTTGTCAATAAGGACGGTAGCAAGTGAAAGACGTTTCTTCATGCCGCCCGACATTTTTTTGACAGGTGTATCGATAAAGCTGTTGATTCCAAGGTGGCATAGCGGCTCACTTGACAGTGCCTCTAGGATTGAAGCCTTGCTTGCTTTTGACCAAAGCTTGATATTGTCAACCGGTTTTAATTCGTCCAACAGTGGATTTTCCTGTGGAATGTATCCGATGGAAACTTCAGGATTATTTGCGTACATGGCAGCAACGGACGATAAAAAGGTTGATTTGCCCGAACCGTTGACCCCTAATATACCGACAGCTTCTCCGTCATTTACAGTAAGTGATACATCCTTTAAAATTTGTCGTTTGCCATACGCTTTTGATATATTTTGAATTTGAAACATACATACCTCTTTTAATAATTTTTTTCGAATAGTAACAAATCCACTTTAACATAACATTTTTAAGTATAAAGCACAAGAAAATAATGAGAAATTTCTATAAATGTAATCGCAAAAAAATGAGAGTTTTGGACAAATTTGGAAAGCTTTGTGAAAAAATTAAGCGAAAACTATAAAAATATGAAAAAAAACTAGGGTTTC
>CALYVE010000088.1 GCA_945492935.1 uncultured Lachnospiraceae bacterium | reverse complement strand
TGATTGCACTGCCGGCAGGGCCCCGCGCCACAAGGCCGCGGTATACAACAAAAAACCACCTCAGTTACCTGAAGTGGTCTTATACGCATGCGCCAGAGAAGATTCGAACTCCCGACACCTTGGTCCGTAGCCAAGTGCTCTATCCAGCTGAGCTACTGACGCATATATATGAATGCGAATTTGTCTGCGATCGTTCAAACTCATTCGCAACATTAGTGATTCTACACTATATAATTTACTTTGTCAATACACAAATTTCGTATTATTTATATTTTCTGCGCAAACAGTAATAATATGATTATCAATAGTTTGCGAAACAAAATGAACCACAGTATTTTGAATCCTATTATTCTTTAAATCGATTTCTATCGTCTTAAGATTCTCACCAAGTCCTCTGCCGGTAAATTTTGCATATGCTTCCTTAATCGTCCATACAAGCGTAAAATTGATATCGACATCCCCTTGCTCCATAAATGCACGTTCAGAATCATTGTAGCATTTCATAGCAACCTTCTCGCGATAGCCCTCCACTTTTTGAACATCGACACCAACCGTCTCATCTCCATAAGCTACAACGACATAATCACCTGAATGCGATAGATTAAAACAAAAATCCGTTAGCTGTGGAACATAAGGCTTCCCCTGAGAATCCGGCAATACATCATATAACGTACCAAGAGCCTCATTGTGCTCTTTTACAATTTCATCCAACAACAATGACACCGCAAGCTCTACAATGGCACTACGACGCTGTTTGAACGTTAAAACATATTCCCTTCGTGATACCGGAAGCAAATCCAACAGCTTCTCAAAGTTTTCTTCGAAATATTCCGTATTCACTTTTCTGGCAACAACCGTAATCATCGCTCGCTCCTCATAGAATCTTTCTGTTCCATAAACCCTTTGCCATCCACCGAACAAAATAAGTATATCACATATGCATCCGCATGGGTAGGATGGTGAAGCACTTTCCTATGCAGATTTGGGTGTCAAAACCCTCGTTTTAATACAGTATCTTTGCAATTGCACAAATAAAAACGTCTTCATTCCGTTGTGCAAACGTTTGTATTTATGCAATCTGCCCGAACATGTTGGAACACGAGGCTTTTGACACCCGAATCCTATGCAAGAAAAAAGAGAGCATTCCCGCAATCCTTGGACATTGGTAATGCTCTCTTATCTATATACTATTGTAACAGTGTAAGTCTGCGACTTAGTACTTTGCAGTATTAAGCTTTACGCCAGGACCCATTGTTGAAGTGATAACTACGCTCTTCAAATACTGTCCCTTTGCTGCAGCCGGCTTAGCCTTTACAACAGCATCAATTAAAGTCTGGAAGTTGTCTGCTAACTGCTCCTCTGTGAAAGAAGCCTTTCCAATTGGCACATGGATAATATTTGACTTATCAAGTCTGTACTCAATCTTACCGGCCTTAATGTCGTTAACAGCCTTTGTAACGTCCATTGTTACAGTACCGGCCTTCGGGTTTGGCATTAAGCCCTTTGGTCCGAGAACACGTCCGAGACGACCAACAACACCCATCATATCCGGTGTAGCTACAACAACATCAAAGTCTAACCATCCATCGTTCTGGATCTTTGGTACGAGCTCATCTCCACCGGCGAAATCTGCACCGGCAGCAAGAGCCTCGTCTACCTTGTCACCCTTTGCAAATACAAGAACACGAACCTTCTTACCTGTACCGTGTGGAAGAACTACAGCACCACGAACCTGCTGGTCTGCATGACGTCCATCAACACCAAGTCTAAGATGTGCTTCGATTGTCTCGTCAAACTTTGCGCTAGCTGACTTCTTAACGAGAGATACAGCCTCTTCTAAGTCATAAACACTTGATTTTTCAATAAGCTTTGCAGCTTCTAAATATCTTTTACCTTTTTTCATTCTAAAAAAACCTCCTGTGGTATTATCGGTTGCGACCCTCCCACTTCGTTATCCGTCTATCGGATAACAAACGCGCCTTTGCGCTATCTTTCTGTCGCTAAATTAATCTACTACTTCGATACCCATTGAACGTGCTGTACCTGCGATCATGCTCATAGCAGCCTCAAGGGATGCAGCGTTCAAGTCCGGCATCTTAAGCTCAGCGATTTCCTGAACCTTAGCCTTTGAAATCTTTGCCACCTTTGTCTTGTTAGGAACGGCAGAAGCACTCTTAAGGCCGCACGCCTTCTTAAGTAATACTGCTGCTGGTGGAGTCTTTGTGATAAAGCTAAAGCTCTTATCTGCATAAACTGTAATTACTACAGGGATGATTAAATCGCCCTGATCTGCAGTTCTTGCATTAAACTCTTTTGTGAACTGTACAATGTTAACACCGTGCTGTCCAAGTGCAGGACCAACAGGTGGTGCAGGTGTTGCCTTTCCTGCAGGAATCTGTAATTTGATATATCCTTCTACTTTTTTCGCCATGATTAGCGTACCTCCTAAATCTGATGGAATCATGCCACAGAAAAAACTGTGTCAGTTCGGTGCTCTGCGAACAGAACAATTCCGGCCGAACTGTTTGTTACATTTTCTGAATATCTGAGAAACCAATCTCTACAGATGTTGCACGACCAAAGATGTCCACTTCAATCGTAACAGTCTGCTTACCTTCGTTAATCGACTTGATTTCGCCACTGTTACCTTCCCAAGCACCGGTAACAACCTTAATCATGTCACCAACCTCTACATCGATATGAACCTCCTTGACATTAATGCCAAGTGTACGCATTTCACTCTCTGTAAGAGGAACCGGCTTTGACTCGGGACCTACAAATCCTGTAACGCCTCTTGTATTACGAACAATGTACCATGTAACATCATTCATATACATATTAAGCAATACATAACCCGGAAACAACTTTCTTGAAACAGTTTTCTTAACACCGTTCTTAACTTCTACAACATCTTGAACAGGTACTGCAACTTCAAGAATCTGATCCTGAAGCTTTCTGTTTTCAATTGTCTTCTCGATATCATTCTTTACTTTGTTCTCATAACCTGAGTAGGTATGTGCTACATACCATTTTGCCTCGCCCGCCTGCGATGCGGACTCTTCTGCGGCTGTCTGTAATGCAGCTTCCATTTCCATTTCTGACATAAATTCACCTACCTAACCAACAATATAAGATAAACCAATCTGTAAAGCCCAATCAATACCGGCGATTAAAAATCCTAAGAGAACAGCAATGATAAGTACTGCTACCGAACGCTTCTTCAAAGAATCCTTTGAAGGCCAGGTAATCTTAGAAAATTCTCCCTTGAGCTCCTGAAACCAGCTTCTCTTAAGAGCAGGTGATGATGTCTCCTGTTTGTTTGACATATACTTACTCCTTTTTCAGACCGCGACGGCATGTCACAGCCTGCCATACAAATACCGATTACTTTGTTTCCTTATGCATCGTATGTGCCTTACAGAATCTACAATATTTCTTTGTTTCCATTCTGTCAGGGTGTGTCTTCTTATCCTTTGTCATATTGTAGTTACGCTGTTTACAATCCTGACATGCCAATGTTATTTTAACACGCACAACCTTCCACCTCCATTTTTAATTACTGATTTTAGGGCATAAAAAAAAAGACCCTTTCATCGCAAACTATAGATTAACAAACAGAAGGCTTATTGTCAAGAAAAATCTAAAGAAAGTTATCATAATTCTTTCTATTAATCTTCTCGAAAAAATATGGACGTTTCCATATAGATATTATATAATTATTATGTATATCTATAATTTGCTATAGATTTATTATAAACACACTCACATTTAAGGGAAAGGAGGATCTGTCTATGCAAATCGGTTCAGCGGTATATAATCACTTAAGCATGGAGCTTTCGCCAAAAAAACGAAATACAACACACAAATCCTCTGCCTTAAAAGAGGTCTATACAAACATGGCACGCTATAATAAGCAGTCTCCGCTTTTTATGCTCTCTTTGTCAGATACAAAGCAGGCTCGCATGATCAACATTAAAGAAGCTGCTATTTCCCTGCAGGATGTGTCCGAAAGTTTTCAGGATGCCTCAAGTGCCATTTATTCCAAAAAAGTCATTTTTAGCGAAAACGAAGACATTGTATCCGGCGGTTTCCGTTCTCACAAGCAAACAGAGCTTCCGAGTGAGCTTCTCATCCGGATTGATTCTCTTGCAACCGAACAGAGCAATGTCGGAAACTATGTATCTTCCCAACACTCCGATCTTTTTCCGGGTGTTTACGGATTCGACATAGAGACAACTCACGCAAAAGCACACTTTGCTCTTACGGTAGAACCAAACGATACAAACGAAACAATTTTTAATACGCTTTCTACTTATATAAATAATCGAAACATTGATGTGAATGCTTCTGTTTTGCATGAGAATAATCTCGTAGCCCTCATGCTTTCTTCTACTGCCACAGGTGAAACAAACGAGGATGGTAATTTGCAGTTTTCATTGTCAGACACGACAAGCGGTATGGGTATCGTCGCAGCATACGGACTGAACAATGTCAGCATCACGCCAACGAACTCACGCTTTACAATCAATGGGGAAGAACATACTTCCTCATCGAATCATATATCCATCAATCAGGCAATTGAACTTGACTTTCACGCAACATCCGAAAAGCCTGTTAGCGTGCGATTTCTTGCGGATAGTACAGTTGCAAAAGAACAGGCCGAACAGTTCATCGAAGCCTACAACAGCCTCGTAAGGCTTTCGGAGCAGGACACTGACACGCGGATAGGAAGTCGCAATTTATATAATGATATTTCTCGTATTACAGCATCGCACAAAGAAGAATTCGCAAAGGTTGGACTTTCCATTGACGATAAGGGACTCATTCTGACAGAAGAGCCACTTTTTTCCGAAAGCATCGAGAATGGCAGCTTCTCTTCGTTATTTTGCGATTCTTCTACCATCAAAAAGGACATTGCCCTTGTAACAAGACGGCTTTCCCTTGATCCAATGGCATACATCAACAAGACAATGGTTTCTTATCCGGATACAACGAACAAGTCCGGTACTACCTATACACAATCCAATTATAGCGGTCTGATGTTCAACAACTACGCATAATCTATTCGTATAATGCGTCTATTTCCTGTTGCGTCAATTCACGATAGCTTCCACAAGGCAGCGTTTCATCCAATACAAGTTTTCCCATACGGAGTCGTTTCAAATACAAAACCGACAAACCTACCGCCTCAAACATTCTTTTTATCTGGTGGTATCTTCCCTCTGTAATTACAATCTCAATCTCACTTTCCGATTGTTGTGCCGTAAGAATTGTAAGCTTCGCCGGCAATGTAAGTTTCTCATCTCCTATATCGACACCCTCGGCAAATCTTTGCACAACATCTTTCGTAACAAGTCCGTTTATTCTTGCATAATAACACTTCTCCACATGCTTACCCGGTGCAAGCAGTCGATTGGCAAGTTTTCCGTCATTCGTAATAAGAAGAAGTCCTTCTGTATCCTTATCCAAACGCCCAACCGGAAACAAATCTCTGCGTTTTTCTTCCGTAATCAAATCAAGAACTGTTTTATCCCTCGTATCTGCTGTCGCAGACACAACCCCAGCCGGCTTGTGCAACATATAATAGGATACTTCTGCATACGAAATCACCCTTCCGTCAACGCAAACCTCCATCTGTTTTGTTTCAACCTTTGCATCCGCCTGTTTACAAATGGTTCCGTCGAGCGCAACACGTCCGCTTCGCACCAGT
This sequence comes from uncultured Lachnospiraceae bacterium, assembly GCA_945492935.1. Taxonomy (GTDB): domain Bacteria; phylum Bacillota; class Clostridia; order Lachnospirales; family Lachnospiraceae; genus Coprococcus_C. The sequence goes on along the minus strand of CALYVE010000088.1, from coordinate 1,203 downwards.
TTTTTCACTTCACTCCGTGTGCCCAGGCCTGCATCTGCCAAAAATTTATCTAACCGTAACTTTGCCATAATGACTCCTTTTTAATAGAAAGAAGACCTACGCTATGCAGGTCTTTTTCTTATCCGCGTTTTATAATTCTCTTTACAATCTGTTTTGTATCTGCAAATGATTTTGTTTTGAAATAGAACAACACATACATAGCATTTGCAACAACGACACAAATAACACCCTTTATGATTAATGATATGATTCCACCGCGACCCATTTCCGGAACTAAATCACACAGAAAAATGCAGCAGACAGAAATAACGGCAGTCACAGCTGTATAAATAAGAAGTGAGACAACATATTCTTTTGCATCGCGTTTAAACAATTCCTTAAACAGATTGCGAATAATCCAAGGCATACCGATAAGAAGAATTGAAAGCACTGTCGAAAGCATTACACCATTCAGTCCAATAATCTGAACAAGAATAATATTCATAATTAAATTTGCAAGTGCAGTCACAAGCGGGCGAAAACGATCTGTATGCCAAATACCGGCAGCATCCTTGTACGTAATCAAAAGCTGCATTGCACGATCCAAATAGAAATACAACACAAGACAGACAACGGCTGTATAATCAAGCATATAATTTCCATTTGCAAGACTACCCCACAGCTTCATAAAAGGCTGATACAAACAAAGCAGACAAACACTGCAAAAACCGATCATCCACATAACAAGAAACGTAAGTTTCTTCAGGTCCGCATAGTTTTTCTCCTCGGTTTCGACAAGAATACTGTTGCCAATGCCGGCTGTACAAGAATCAAATACAACCTTCACAATGCCAAATACCGCTGTCAAAATATAGTAATAGTTATTATAAATACCAACCATGGTAAGACCAAGAAATGCCGAAATGACAATCGAGTCTGCTGATGAAACAACAACGACACCGAATTTCATAAGGAACAAATCCTTAATTCGTCCGTTAATTGTTTTAATTCGTTCCGGCGGAAGCTCTCCTTCCGGATTGTAATCCGGGTACATTTTCTTGGCAAAATATGCCGTTACAATATTTGTCACAATCTGTGTGATAATTGCAACAACAAGATACATGTAGTAATCCTTGAAAACGGCTACCGTAACAAATTGCAAACCGTACTGCACCGTGTTTGTAACCAGCATGACCTTACTTGCAACATCATTTCTCTGATGTG
>CALYVE010000087.1 GCA_945492935.1 uncultured Lachnospiraceae bacterium | reverse complement strand
ATGCTGCATCAGCTTCAATTGCAGTAATATCGATTGCTTGTACACTGATTGCATACTTCAGGTAATCCTGAAGCGAAATCATATTATTTGTGTAATCAATGTATGTCTGACTACTGTGGTCAATCATAGAACTGTTATATACACCCTGCTTACTCAATGTCTCACATACGAATTCCATAAAGTTACGATATTCAGGTGTTAATTCTTTTAATATTTTAGGATTATCCAGCAGAATATTACGTATTTCTTCCAAGGTTTCCTCTTTTTTTGCTGTGTAATCTGCATATATGCTATGTTCAAGATCAGAGGCATCAGGCTCCGCCATTGCCTCCATGGAAAGGTAATTGTTGTTGAACAATCCAAAATACACATCTGCTATCGGAATATCCGGATTTTCGCCCTCTTCTGCATACATTGTAGGTACAAGATGCGCCAATATAATGGAAGCAATTTCCTTTTCCAATGTATTGTAACAATATTTTTGTAAATCAGAATCAATCGTTAAATATATATCATTTCCTGCCTGTGCAGCCTGGATATCGGTTGTCTCAATAACTTTACCAAGGTTGTCAACATACATGGTCTCATAACCGTTTACGCCTCTTAACGTTGATTCACAGTATTTTTCAACACCTGTTTTTCCGACCATCTCTGTTCCGGAATACTTTTCATCATCCGGCAATGACGCATTAAATTTACTAAGCTCATCACTGTCAATTGCTCCGATATATCCGATAATATGTGCAAAATATTCAGGGTCGTTATACATACGAAGCGAACGTACATCAACATCCATACCTAACAGCGTATCACAATTTTCCATAATAGCCGCACTTGATTCATCACTTATATCCAAAGCAATCGTAACAGGCATATACTGCTGATAACGATTCAGCCAAAGCTTATATCTGCATGCAACAATTCGAAGTTTTTCCTCATCTGAATAGGAAGAAGAAACATTGAACATTTTGCTGCTGCATAAATATTCCATAACTTCAGCTGCCGTTGCATTTTTTCGTTCATCCGGAAGCTCATCAAAACTCATAACTGCATAAACATTTTTGAGGAAATCTTTTCGCATATTATCTTTCACTGTCATCTTGTAATCACCGGATGCTGTCAAAATAATCGGAAAGTCGGTTGTCATTGTATCCCCGTATTTATCAAGAATTGTAAATGTCTGGTGAAGAATCTGATTTTTTAATTCATTTTCAGATATACCAAGCGTTTTTGCTCTTTCTGAAATATTCTGGTTATTACTGTAAACCAACGAAAAAGAAAGCTTATTATATGCTATGAGTTTGCCGTTACGGTCATAAATATTTCCTCGAACACCTTCAATCGTTAGTGTTTTTTCGGATTTGTAAATAAAATTGTCCATATGATCTTGACCTTCCACAATCTGAAGAATAAATAATCTTCGTACAAGTATCGAAAAAAGTACGACAAAAACGACTGTTACAGGAAACAGTCTGTGCTTGACGTAATCGACAATCATTTCTTTAATTGAAGTTAATATTTCGAAAATCATCTTCTTGCCTTACTTTCTTTTTTGTATTTCAGATAATTATTAATGATTACATAGAGCTTGTATAAAATAATCGTTAACAATGCTGTGCAAAGCATTTCGGGTAAAATAATCCGCTTAAAATAGCCTTTGAAATCAAGGCGATTATGAAGCATAAATACAACAAAGTAAATCATAAAATTATAGAGGAAGTCATCAATCAGAATTACGATTAGCGGAAGCATAACATCCTCAATCATAAAGTTTTTGTGCATATAGCCATTGAAATATCCAATGAACATATAAAGCATTGCATAGATTCCCAAAACCGGTGCAAAATAAATATCCACTAAAAGTCCGCAGAAAAAGCCAACCAAAAGTCCTTCTCTTCTGCCTCTCATTACGCCAAAGGACATGGTAAGTATTAACAACAAATTCGGCTTAATACTATGAATATCACCAAATCCAAACAATGTGGATTGCAAACCAAAATTAAGCAATATTAAGATTGCAATGGTAATCACACGACGCATATCGTTTCTCCTACTTAATCGTTAATATGTTTCTTTGGATTCAATATAATCAAAACCTCAGTAACGTTTGTAAAGTCAACAGACGGCGTAATATACGCTGTCATTGTAAGATTATTGGAATCGTTACGAATATCCGAAATAAAACCAAGATCAAGCCCCGGGTGATAACGATCGGAAATTGTTGAGGTTACTACGCGATCGCCCACGGTTACACTTGCATCAATATCAATATTTTTGACAAGCAGATAACCATCCTCAAACTGACTTAAATTCCCTTCAACGGTACAAAGTGCATTTGATGGTAAGATTCGACAGCTTACATAAGAAGTATCATCAATAATTGCACGTACCTTGGCATAATCATCATAGCATTCTGTTACGATACCTGTTAATCCTTCGCCACAAAGAACATTTGCTCCCTCAAATATACCGTCCTTTGTTCCTTTATCAATATAAAAAACGGAGAACCACGAACCGGCATCCTTCGCAAATACATGTGCAGCGGTCTTATTATAGTCCGGATATAACGTATCCAATTGATACAGCTGTTGCAAAGATGCAAGCTCTGTCAGCTGATTCTGGTAAGAATTGATTTTAAGCTTGGCCTCCTGAAGTTCTTTTTCAAGACGCTCATTTTCTTTTTGAAGTTCATTTATCGTTTCCAGATTCTTAACCTTTGAATCTGTCCATAATCCAAATTGATTAATTCCTTTTTGAATAGGCGTAACAAATTTCATTGTGTAACGTTTTACACCGGCAGCCTTATCTCCTGCAAAATAAGACATTAAAATCAGTCCAATACAAATAACTGTCATCGCTAACAGTAAATATTTAGGACTAATATCTTTACGTCTATCATATTTCATTTAAATATACCCTCTTTCCAGTAAGCTTACATAACAGCCATTTCCTATAATAATATGATCCGATAAATGCACATCCATTAATTCACCGGCCGCATGTATTTTCTTCGTTATTAAAATATCAGCCTCACTAGGTTCCGGATTTCCGGATGGATGATTATGAACGATAATAAAATGTACTGCTTCTCTTTTTAGTGCTTCAATCATAATCTCACGAGGGGACAAAAAAGATGCATTGACCGTACCCTCGGAAATTTGAATGTCATCAATTAGCATATGCGTATTTGAAAAAAACATCAAAAACGTATGCTCAGTTTTTAAAAATTTGCATTTTTGTATGTAATAATCTGCAATTTTTGCAGGATTATCAAATATTATTTCGTTTCTGAAATATAAGTTGCTTATTCGTTTTGAAAGCTCTGTAACGGCAAGCAATTGTGTTGCCTTCGTGTCACCGATACCCTTGATGGAACAAAGCTGTCTTCGCGTTAAATTTGCAAAACCAAGGAGTCCTTTTGTTGTGATATGTGTATCAAGTACCTGATTTGCTAAATCAAGTGCACTAACATCTTTTGTACCGGTTCTTAAAATAATAGCAAGCAATTCCGAATCACTTAATGATTCGATTCCGTTTAAAAGTGCCTTCTCATAGGGCCGTTCCGTAACAGCCAAACTGCAAATTAAATGCTTCAAATATGCTCCTTTCACCTCTCCGGGTGTTTGAACATATATTAAAGTTTTTTGTAGATAAGAATGCCAATCACAACGCCTATAATACTTGCAATATTGATTGAAATCACAAGTCCGAAAGTAATAAGCATAATACCAAGGTCTAAAACAACAGGCTCTGAAAGTCCGAAAGTCTGACCGTAATTAAGCCAGGATAACCAGGAAATATCCCTACAAAGATATCCAATAAAACCACCGAGTACAATTCCGCTTAATAAAACAAGTAATAAAGTCCATTTACTTTTGTTCGCTGTTCCTGCCATTAAAATCCCTCCCCTAAAAATAACGACTAATATTCTACCATAATAACAAGCCTTTTTCTACTATTTTCTGAAGAGACATCATAATGCCAAACTTTGCATGCTGATAAGTAAGACCACCCTGAAAATATACAGCATAAGGCTCTTTCATAGGAGCATCTGCCGATAATTCTATCGAAGCACCGGATACAAAAGCGCCTGCAGCCATAATTACCTCGCTGTCATAACCCGGCATAGCCCATGGAACCGGTGTCACAAAGCTGTCAACCGGCGCTGCAGCCTGAATCCCTTCACAAAATGCCTGTATGTATTCAGGCTTACCAAACTCGACGGCCTGAATAATATCATGACGGCTTTCGGTACTGTTCGGAACAGTTTTAAAGCCCAATTTCTCATAAACATTTGCCGCAAATATTGCTCCCTTTAATGCAGCGGCTGAAACTGTAGGTGCAAGGAACAATCCCTGTGCAATGTCACGTGTAACAGAAAGTGATGCACCAACCTCTTTACCAAGTCCCGGACTTGTTAGCCGAAAGGCACAGTTTTCAATACATTCCTTTGTTCCGCAAATGTATCCTCCGATTGGTGCCAGACCACCTCCGGGATTTTTGATTAAAGAACCAACAACCATATCTGCTCCAACTTGTGAAGGTTCTATAGTCTCTACAAATTCGCCATAACAATTATCAACCATACAAATCACATCCGGCTTAATAGATTTCACAAAGGAAATTAGTTTTCCAATCTGCTTCACGGAAAGCGTAGGACGTACATCATAGCCTTTTGAACGTTGAATCTCTATTAGTTTTGTCTTTTCATTTATGCTATTTCGGATTTTCTCGTAATCAAAGGAACCATCGGACAGCAAATCAACCTGCTTAAAAGAAATACCAAACTCTGCCAGAGAACCTTTTTGTTCACGGACACCAATAACACCTTCTAATGTATCATACACCTTACCAACCGGTGATAATATTTCATCTCCCGGACGAAGATTTGCTGATAATGCAATATACAATGCATGCGTACCGCATGTAATCTGCTGACGAACCAAAGCATCCTCCGTACCAAAAACATTTGCATAGATTTTTTCTACTGCCTCTCGTCCTGCATCATTATAACCATAGCCTGTTGTACCATGTAAATGTTCTTCAGCAAAATGAGCATCCTGCATTGCCTTAATTACCTTTACCTGATTTTGTTCTGCTATGGAATCAATTGCTGCAAAACGATCTTTTAAGGTTTCTTCAACTGATTGACAATAATCATATACCTTTTCGTCAATTCCAAGTTCCATATAGTATTGTTTCAAATCATTCTTTTGCATATTGTCCTCCAAAATGTTCGGCATATATTATAACAGTATTTCATGTTTTTTCTGTGACTGTTTTGTATAGCATATAGGATGCTAAATTATGTGTCTTTCATTTAACACAGACAAAATATAATCAAGCTGCTTTTTTTGTGTCGCAAGCTTGTCTTTATCAACCCAGAGAACCTCCGGCTCACGTTTAAACCAGGTAAGCTGACGTTTTGCAAAATGCCGGGTATCTCTTTTGATTTTGTAAACAGCCTCATCCAAAGTAAGACTTCCGTTTAAATACTCTAGTATTTCTTTGTATCCTAAGCCTTGCATGGAAACATCTTCCGCCGTGACACCGTATTCATCAACTAAGGCTCTTACTTCATCCACAAGTCCTTGCTCTATCATTTCATCAATGCGTTTTTCAATACGCTCATATAATACATTTCGTTCACAATTCAACACAAAATATGCAGAATTATATGCCGATTTCTTTGTTTTTTCCCGCGCATTATGTTCTGATATTTTCATTCCTGTCTGATTATAAAATTCAAGTGCACGTATGACACGTTTCACATTGTTTGGATGGATTGCTCTTGCTGATTCGGGATCAATTTTTTGAAGCATTTCAAATAAACAGAGATTTCCTTTTTGCTCACAAAGCATCTCCAATTCTTTACGGTATCCATTTTCCTCATTGTTTGTAAAATCAATGTCATTAAGAACAGCCTGAATATAAAATCCGGTACCGCCCGTAATGATTGGAATATGCCCTCTCTCGTATATAGAAGCAATTGCTTCGTCAGCCAGCATTTTAAATCTTGCAACATTAAAATCTTCCTTTGGCTCCATAACATCAATCAGGTGATGTTGTATACCCTGCATTTCATTCTTTGTTATCTTTGCAGACCCGATATCAAAATGCTTATAAACAGCAATCGAATCTGCAGATATAATTTCTCCGTTGATTATCTTTGCTAACTGAATAGATAATGCTGTTTTTCCGACAGCAGTCGGTCCTGTTAATACAACTAATTTTTTATTGCTATCTGTCATATAATAATCCTTACTAAACAATTCGCTTGAACTTCTTTTCCAGCTCGTTTTCACTAATTGAAATAATCGTAGGTCTTCCATGCGGACATGTATATGGATTTTCTAACTTCAGCAAGGAATCAATCAATGCCTCTGCCTCCATAAAGCTAAGCTTCATATTACCCTTAACCGCAGATTTGCACGCCATTGTAGAAAGCTTACGAACAAATATATCATTCGATACATATCCGTTATTTTGGATTAAAGAGCTGACAAATTCAAGAAACATTTCACGACCGTGCAGCCCATAGAGATTGCTTGGAACGGCATTAATCTTAAATTCATTTCCGCCAAATTCCTCAATATCATACCCGAGCTTCATAAACATATCATAGTAATCCAAAATTGCCTGCCGCTCGGCATAAGAAACAGTAATAACCATCGGCGGCATAAGTTGCTGGGAAAACACTTCTTTTTCACTTAAATTTTTAATCAGTTCCTCATATTTTACTTTTTCATGTGCCGCATGCTGATCCATAATATAAAGATTACGTTCATACTCAATAAGCCAGTATGTGTCAAATAATTGACCGATCACACGATGAGATTTTCTTGCCTGTTCCGACAAAAAATCATCATCAAACAATGAGGTCTGTGTGCCTGAAATCTCCTGCCGTTTTTGCTCTTCCTTCATCTTCTGTGTAGCCTTTTCGTTATTTATGTAGGCAT
>CALYVE010000086.1 GCA_945492935.1 uncultured Lachnospiraceae bacterium | reverse complement strand
TATCAATCCATGAAAAACGATAGTCTATGGTAGTTCTTACCAACACAACAGGAATTCCCATACCGATACACGGTGACGCAATATGCATCCTTGACGTAACAACCAACGATGCATGTTCCTTTAATTCGTTATATCTTTCACGAACAACATCTTCCATTGACTTGCCCTCTGGCAAATCCTGATACGACATATAACAAACATTTTCAAGAAAACAAGCCTTTTCTTTTAGCTCTGCAGGCATACATTCTATTGCATACTCCGGAGCTTCAATCACATATACTCTTTTTTCAGAAGGTTCAGTTTCTCTCATTTCCAAAGTCATTGTAATACAACCATTTAAGTAGGCATCTACACCTTTTGAAATTAAACACTTGTATGTTTCTTCATCTCTGCACCCAATTGGTTCGTGTTGTTTAAGATACGCTATTTCTTCATCTGATACTGCAGATGCATCTCTGCTCACTCCCAAAATAATCGGAATAATATCCTCTGAAAAAAACTGATTCAATGGATGAGATATCGCTTGATTAATTGGTAGTATCAATTTCTCTCCCTTATATGTTGAGACATCATTAAAATCCAAAACGTATAGTTCATCCTCTGAAACATTTAATTTCTTATAGAAATCCTTGATAATCACATTCTGTAAATGATCACCATAATTTATATGTGCCTTTTCTGTCGGACTGTAAAATCCTATTGTTTCTATGTCAATTCTTGCGTATTTCATTTTTCTTTCAAAACTGCTATATTGCAATTTTACTCCTACTTATTATTGTCTTTATCAAAATTAATTCGTTCCTTTTCAATAACTAATGGCCGATTTAACATTCTTTGATTTAAAATATTAAGATACTCAGCAAGTAATCCAAGAACAAATATCAATACTCCAATTAGAAATGTAAGTATTACAAATCCTGTTCCTATTCCTACGCTGATATTGAATCCAAATGCCATTTTTAATACTAACAGAACAATCTCTGCGGCAAACGAACTAAACATCAACACAATTGCCAGTATTTCGCACATTCTTGGAATAACCACAGAATAATTTACAAGATTTTTCGTCGCAACAGATAAAAGCGAATCCAAATTCTGTTTTGATTTTCCTGAACGACGTTTTCTTTCCTCATAATATACAGTCTCGACTCCGACACCATATTCAACAACCATACCTCTAAGTGAAGGCATCGGGTCATTCATTGCTCTTAACCACTTAATAAAGTCAGCATCATATAATCCGGCACCGGTAAAGTGATCGATTTGTTTTACCCTAGAGTATTTACTCACAATCTTATAATATGTATTTCTAGCGAACTTCATAGAACCTTTTGCCGAATCCGTTTTTTTAACAGCACATACTACATGAGCTCCATTTTCCCATTTTTTTAACAATTCCGGAATAATATCTAAAGGAACCTGAAAATCGCTCGGAATAACGATTGTACAATCTCCTTCCGTTTGAAGAATGCCATGATAGTTTGAGACTCCACCAAAATTTCTTGCATTAATTATTGCTTTCACGGTTTTACCATATTTTTCACATAACTTTTCCAATTTTTCAATTGTTCCGTCGGTTGAACTATTGTCGATAAATTCGATAGACAATTCATAATCATAATTGTTAAATATACTAACTAATTCCTCAACTAGTAGTTCAACATTATCAACTTCATTATAACATGGTATAGAAAAACAAACCTTTTTCATTGTAATCTCCACTTAATCAACCAACATACTACTCTGCAAAATCGTATCATCCTCAATATCCAGCGCTGCCACCTTACCGATAACCGCATCGATTTTACTTGGTGAAATGCCGGTTCCCGGTCTCTTGAAGGTGAGCATATCACGTGTGATTACCGTGCCTTTTTTGATATCACCGTTTGATACAATCGAACGACGGGCATTCATTCTTGCTGCGCTCTCGCTGTCAAGACATGTCAACTCGCCGGAACCCTTTAATACCTTAAGGAATTCAAGTCCTTCTTTTATCTTCTTTACATCTTCCGGATCCATCGCGTGGTAATGGTCATTACCCGGCAATGTCTTATCTAATGTAAAATGCTTCTCAATAATTTGGGCACCATACAAATAAGCCATCTTGATTACGTCCATACATGCATCCGGTTTTGTATGATCCGAATATCCGATAATGCATTCCGGAAATGCTTTCTTCAGTGAAACAATTTTTTCAAGGTTTGCATGCTCATACACAGTCGGGTACTCTAAGACACAATGAAGCAGTGCAAGCTGTACATCATTTGTCCTGTGAATTAAATCAACTGCCGTCTGTATCTCATCGAGATTCGACGCACCGGTAGAAAGAATAATCTGCTTGCCTTTTTTGCTCATGTGCTCAATAAAAGGCAAATTTGATAAATCAGACGATGAGATTTTGTATTCATTCATGTAATCGTACAAATAATCTGCGGACTCATAATCAAACGGTGTTGACAGAAAATCCACACCAATTGATTGTGAATACTTTGCTAATTCTTCATATTCCGCTTTCCCAAACGAATCAAACTTCTTAAATAATTCATATTGCGAGGTCGTTGCCTCCTCAGAAGTATCCCAGTAAGACGGAGAGTTCTTTGCTGCTAATGTCGATGCCTTATATGTCTGGAATTTTACTGCATCGATACCGGCATTTTTTGCTTCCATGACCATGAGCTTTGCCGCTTCCATATTGCTGATGCCAAGCTTTGTTGCAATGTCATAATAATTGACGCCGATTTCAGCGATAAGATAATAATCCTGCTTATTAATTGTTTCAATTACACTCATTTATTTCTCTCCTAAAATCAATTTTTTTACTCTGTGGATTCCCTTTTCTAACTGGTACCCCGACATCTGCATTTTAATCTGCTTTCGAATCTGCGGACTGCGGTAAAGCCATGTTAATGTCTCCCGAATCGTGGAAACATCGATGTTTTCACCTAATCCCAAATTGATAAAACCATTTGCCAGGTAGCCAAATTCGTGTGTTAATTCCCGCTTGTTCTGCGCAATGACTACCGTCGGAACAGTCATGTGTGCAAGCTCAAACATCGTTCTTCCCTGTGAAGACAGCGCAACATCCGCCTTCGACATATACTCGCTTACAACACTTACATCCTTTCGAAAGGTTATATTCAAGCCTTTTGAATCAGCAAGCTTTTTCACCTGTGCACCGTTCTTATTTCCGGCACCCATAATGACTGTATAGTGAACATCCTTATACTCTTCTTTCAGCTGTGCAATGGCGCAAATCGCCTTTTCCGTAATGTTGCAGGGGTCTGTTCCGCCGAACATCATTAATACTTCTTTTACTTCATCCGAATGTTCCTTCGGCTCTGCTATTAAAAATTCATCCTTCAAGCAATAATATTTTTGTCCCCAATAACAATTCGGCAAATCATTTTGCTTGCTGTAAAGGTCATTAATTACAACGTCTGCCGATTGAATTCCGCTGCCTAAATCTTCAAGATTTACAACTCTGCAATCACATTCCTTAATTGTGTCAATGTACGCTTTGTCCGTATCTAAAATATCATTTACGAGGATATTAACCTTACACTTGCGAATAATATCCGGCACTTCTTTGTTACTTTTGATTACATGACACTCATATCCGCGTTCCGTAATCTTTTCAACCGCAAGCTTTGATTTTTCAGAAACGGCAAAGAATACATTATGCTCAAACAGTGCACTTGCAAGCTGCAGTCCCCGGTATATATGTCCCATCCCGATTTCCTTGTAGCCCTCCAATCGAATCAGAATATTGCGTCTGTTCAACACGCTTTCCGCAATCATCCAATCGTCTAAGGATAAGATTTCAAGGCCTTCCTGCTTGCTTATTTCGAACACATAAACTCTTTTACCGAATCTCGATTCCGCTGTGACAATCTGTCGATTGGAAATGACAAAGGTTCCGTTTTCTTCCAAATGCTTTGGCAAGTATTTGCGGTTTTCCCGCTTTTCAAACAACGGATAAAACTCTCCGTTTTTTTCATGCCATGCCAGATGCGGACGGTTAATTGCGCTGACATATGTATCATATTCACTGTCCAAAAAGGATTTTATTGCCTCATCAAGTGTTTGAACCTTCAGCAAAGGGGAGGTCGCCTGCAAAGTTATGACCAAATCATATGTTTTGTTTTTTATTTTTTCCTGATACGATAATGCATGATGTACGATAGGATCTAATGTTACATCGTCTCCATCTAATTGATTTGGACGTTCCGTATATGCAACATTCATCTTTTTACAAATGTTGATAATTTCAATATCATTTGTGGACACAATAATATCCGGTTTGAATTCACTTTTCTTAGCAACCTTAATCGAATAACTGATTAACGGCTTATCCCCCAGAATACGCAAATTTTTACGTGTCACGCCGTGTTTATCCCCATAATCCGGAATGACAACCAGAACCTCACTCATACATTACCCTCTACTTATATTTTTATCTGTTATAACATATACTTTTTCATCTCTGACTCATCCATTAATGGTGTCATTACATGCAAAGGTGGTGTTATAAAGACACCGTTTTCATCCATAACGGATGCAATAACCGGCATTCTCGGCTTGGCAGGTATTTCTTCAACCTCCAATATACAGCTGTCTTTTTGTCTCATCAGCCAATCGATTGCCTGATCAATATCTCCAACCTTTGTCAAATGATAGTAATCGTATTCAAATGCATTTGCTACCTTTTCAAAGCTCGGGAAATTGATACCGCTTGTCTCATCACAGCCGTTTCCTAACCCGTTAAAAAACTTTGCACAGGTGTTGCGGATATTATCATAACCATGATTCGAGAACAAAATGATCTTTATCTTCATCTTGTTATATTTGATTGTTTGTAGCTCCTGCAAATTCATCATAATCGAACCGTCACCGGTAATACAATAAACCGGAGCTTCCACACATGCTGCACCGATTGCAGAAGGCAAATCATCTCCCATGGAGCCACAGTTCACATTTACGGCAATTCTCTGATTTGCACGCAATTTACCGCCCTGAATAGGTCCCTGATTACAGCTGCTGTTTCCTAATGCAATAATGGCATTTTCTTCGATTCTATGCGACAACCGCTCCCAGAATAATACCGGATGAACCAGACTGTTATCGTCAGATAACTCCTTGATTTTAAGTACTTCCAGCTGCGGTAATTCGCTGTAAACTCTTTCACAATACGATATCCAGTCTTCCTCTGCTTTGACAGCTTCTTTGCGATTATTCACTGCCACAAAGAATTCCTTTATATCTGCGCGAATACACAAATCAACAGAAAGTCCCGGTTTTTTTGCCTCATCGCTTTCTGCATCTACCATAACGATTTTGGCATTCGGAGCAAACTGCTCCACATGAAAGCCTGTCTGCGTTGTTGATAAGCTATTACCGCATACGAGAATCAAATCGGCATTCTGCAAAATAAAGTTACCGGTTCTTGGACCAATGCAACCGGACTTGCCATAATACAATTCATCTCCGACTGCATTACAATCCATATCACCATAACCACCGACTACCGGAATTTTTGTGTATGTCAAAAACGCTTTATATTCTTCGTATGCTGCACCTGCACGAATTCCGGAACCTGTAAGAATACATGGACGCTTCGCTGCATGGATAAGTGCATACATCGCATCAAGATCTTCCTGTGCCGGTGCACCTGCTTCATCAACCGTTATTCCATCAAGCTCTGTCTTTAAATCGTCCTCTTCAATGACAGCCCCCTGCACATCAAGCGGAATCGAAAGCCAGACAGGTCCGCGTCTGCCTGACATTGCAGTTTTTATCGCATGTGTAACTTCGGCCTTTATCATATATGGATCCGTAACAATGGCTGAATATTTTGTGATTGACTTAACCTGTGTCACGGCATCATTTTCCTGTACACCTCTGCATCGCAGATGTAAGCCTGTTGCCTCTACCGTCGTCTCATATCTTGGATGTCCTGCAATAACAATCATCGGAATGTTGTCGACATATGCTCCCTGAACACCATTATATGTGTTCAATCCACCCGGACCACTTGTAACACAAACAGCTGCCATCTTACCTGTAATTCTGGCATAGGTTTCGGCGGCCATGGCACAAGCCTGCTCATGATGATTATAAACGGTTCGTATCTGATCCTTCACAAGTGCAAATGCATTGTTCAGGTGCATAGAGCCTCCTCCAACAACCGAAAACGCATTCGTAATTCCGTGTTCCATCAACAATTCAACTACTATATCAGCAACTCTTTTTTTCATTATCTGTGTACTCCATTTCAGCATTAATCATAATATCTATACCATCCGATAACGATGTAAATGATAATCCTTTTATTTCCTGACATATTCTGCTGTTATCCGCAGTATATTCTTTGTTTAATCCGTCTTTTTTTACAATAATATTGCCCTTTGCCTGCATTTTATCTTTAATCATCTGCGCAATGGAAACAATCTCTGTACGAATCCCTGTACACATATTATAATCATGATGTTTTGGCGTATGATTAATAAAATAATCAAGTATATAGGCAATATCCTTCACATACATAAAATCAAAATAGCAATTCTGATTCAGAATGATATCCTCGTTTGCAATACACTGTCTTATGACAGAAGTAATGAGCTTAAAGCCTGCATCCGTCGGACCATAGCAGCCAAAAATTCTCAAATTATATAGATTGTCACTTTGTCTGCATATTTTGTTCATCATGTATTTTGCAAACCCGTAGTCGTTCTCCGGTACTCTGACTCCAAAATCATCTTCGCGAACCATTGCAATATCGTGTGCCTTATCAAATTCAGCACCCGAACCGAAGTAAATCATTTTGCCATAGGAATCCTTTTTACTTGCTATTTTCTCGAACACGTAAAGACTATCCTTTAGCAGACTGTCCGCACAATCCGCCCCGGAAGCCAAATTCGGAATCGCCGCATGAATGATTACATCAAAATATTTCCCTTCGAAGTAACTGTCAATCGACTGCGCATCCGTTAAATTCAGCGCTTCTCTTGTTGGTGCATATACTTCATATCGTTCTTGCAAAACAGGTACAAGATTTCGCCCAAGAAACCCTGTTCCACCCGTAAATAATAT
>CALYVE010000085.1 GCA_945492935.1 uncultured Lachnospiraceae bacterium | reverse complement strand
CACCAATTTCTTTCTTTTTGGATTTTCCCTTACCTGAAATTACAAGAATTATACCGATTGCCGCAAGGATCGGTGAAAAAGAGGATGGTTTTAACAGTTTCACCCAAATAGCATTTCCTTCTATTCCGGTAAGAGATAACATCCAGGAAGTGATGGTTGTTCCAATATTTGCCCCCATAATGATTCCAACTGCCTGAGACAGTTTCATAATTCCGGAATTGACAAATCCGACAACCATAACGGTTGTTGCTGATGATGACTGAATAACGGCTGTCACACCGGCGCCAAGCAATACCGCAAAGATTCTCCTTGTTGTAAGCTTCTCTAATATATTTTCAAGCTTACCTCCCTCCATCTTAGAGAGTCCGTTTCCCATTATGCTCATACCATATAAGAAGAGCGATAACCCTCCTATCATATTCAAAATACTAAAAATGTCCATTCATTGTCCTTCCTTCTCATTCATATACTGACTATGAGAATATAAACCCAAAGTAAAATTTATAAACATTTTTATGTAAAATCTATGTAAAATGTAGAGCTTTTGTGAGGGACGTTCCTCACAATGCCTTATTTCCGTTTACCATTAGTCTGAATGAAACCCCTAAAAGCTCTGATGCCTTTCTGCACATCATCATTCTTCCAAGAAAAATATCGAAATACTCATACATCGTACAAATCTTCTCATCAATTTCCAAATTTAAAGTAATCTGCTTCTTTTCATTGTCAATCT
Organism: uncultured Lachnospiraceae bacterium; assembly: GCA_945492935.1. Lineage (GTDB taxonomy): Bacteria > Bacillota > Clostridia > Lachnospirales > Lachnospiraceae > Coprococcus_C. Next base: position 6,388 of record CALYVE010000085.1, on the reverse strand, counting down.
CCAATGTTGTTTTTGTGACAGCATAATTTACTCTGTCATGAACATCAAAGTTAGCTTTTGGCTTCTGTCTCACGCGATTTCTTCGCACATCTGTTTTATCAGCAATAATAAGAGCTGCCGAAATAACATCGGTCGCTCCGCCGGTTGACTCATCATGATGGGCTATTGCAGAAACAATTGTAAGTCGTTCCTTCAAATCAATATCATAATTCTTTAATATCTCATTTGCCAAAAGCGCTCCATACTCTGCATGCCGACTCCGATTTATCGCATTTCCGATGTCGTGCATAAATGCAGCCACCTTTGCCATTTCTATCTGTTTCTTTTTATGTCCAAGCGCTTCAAGTATTTGTGAAGCCCGTTCTGCCACCAACGATGCATGTGCAACAGAATGATCCGTAAACCCTAATACGCCAAGATTTTCGTCTCCCTTTGTTATTAACTCCAGCACTTCAGCATTTTCTTTTATATCTTTATATTTCATTATAGTCCTCCGATGTTTTTAGCGAATAAATTACCCATTCTGATATGTTTGTAGCATGATCACCAATACGTTCAAAATACTTCGCGATCATTAATAAATCCGTAGCGTCTTCCCCTTCGTTCGGATTATGAAGAATAAGTGTGATAACATCTTTTTTTACTTCATCGAACAACGCATCTACGATATCATCATGTGCAATTACTTCTCTTGCCATTGTTACATCCTTTTGCACATATGCTTCAATACTATGGTTCAGCATAATCATGGTCTCACCGGCCATTTTTGAGATATGCTCAAACCGGTCAATCTGGCTTTCCTTCCCCATCAAAATGGTCATTTCCGAAATATCGGCCGCATGATCTCCAATTCTCTCCATATCTGTAACCATTTTCATTGCCGCAGTAACCGTACGCAAATCTTTTGCAACAGGCTGCTGCTGAATCAAAAGATTGAAACAGATTGCTTCGATTTTTTTTTGGAGATGATCAATTTCCGAATCCCCATCCATAATCGATTTTGCCTTTTTTTCGTCACGGGAAATAAGTGCTTCTATTGCCATTTTGATGGAAAGAATAATTTTATTTCCCATCTGAATCATTTCTTTATTAAGTTCATGTAACTGTTCATCGAATTTATTTCGCATACGATTATTCCTTTCTCATATTCATTTTCAAACAAATCTTTTGAAGTCTCATTTCTCAACCAAACCTGCCTGTAATGTAATCCTCAGTTCTTTTATCTTTTGGATAAGAGAACACCTTCTTTGTTTCCCCAAACTCAACCATTTCTCCAACGAGGAAAAAAGCTGTGTAATCCGAAACTCGAACCGCCTGCTGCATATTATGTGTCACAACTACAACTGTATATTTTTTCTTAAGTTCTTCCATTAAATCTTCAATTTTTGTTGTTGAAATCGGATCAAGGGCAGATGTCGGTTCATCCATTAATAATATTTCCGGTTCTACAGCAAGGGCTCTGGCAATGCATACTCTCTGTTGTTGTCCGCCGGATAGCGACAGCGCTGACTTTTTCAACCGATCCTTTACCTCATCCCAAATGGCCGCTCCTCTAAGACTATCCTCAACAATCTTATCCAGTCTCTTTTTATCCTTAATCCCGTGAACTCTTGGTCCATATGCCACATTATCATATATGCTCATCGGAAAAGGATTCGGCTGTTGAAACACCATTCCCACTTTCTTTCGAAGCATCGTCGTATCAATTTCTTTTGCATAAATATCCTCGCCGTCTATTTCGATTGTTCCGGAAATGCTTACACCGTCAACCAAATCATTCATCCGATTTAGAGTCTTTAGAAAGGTTGACTTTCCGCAGCCTGATGGCCCGATAAATGCAGTGATTGCATTTTCTTTTATATCCATACTCACATTTTTCAGCGCATGATTGTCACCATAAAACAGGTTAAGCTTATGCACTGCAATCTTTGTATTTTCCATAGTTTTATTCCTTTCGTGTCACATCAAAATGTTTTGTTAGTGCCTTTGTGGCAAGATTTATTCCAAGCACAATTACAAGAAGCACGACAGCTATACCAAATGCGCTTTTAAAATCTCCTTCACTTGTAGCTGACAAATACATCTGAATCGTTAGTGTTCCTCCGGATTGAAATGGTTTTTCTAAAAATCCTTCGATTCCTTTCGGCAACAGCTTTGCGCTTCCTGCAGTAAACAAAAGTGCCGCAGATTCTCCAACAATTCTTCCGATTGCAAGGATGACTCCGGTAATAATGCCGGGTAATGCACTCGGAAGAAGAATCGTGCGTATCATGTGCCATTTTCCGCTGCCAAGTCCATAAGCACCATTTCGATATGTATCGGGAACTGTTTTTAACGTTTCCTGCGTATTTCTTGTAATTAGCGGAAGCACCATAATAATCAATGTCAGGGAACCGGTAAGCAACGAATAACCAAGTCCAAGTTTTTCGCCAAAAAATGTCATTCCAAACAAACCGAAGATAATGGATGGTATACCGGATAACGTTTCTGTTGCGTATTCAATAAAGGTTACAATTTTCCCCGGCTTTGCATATTCATTTAGGTATATTGCACTCCCGACACCGATAGGCGTCGCAATCACCATTGTAATAACAATAATAAATAACGTATTCACTATATTTCCTGCGATTCCGACCGTTCCCCTCAATACACTTGTAACAGATGTAAGGAAAGACCAGTTAACTGCAGATATACCCTTGCAAAGCACATAAGATATAATTCCTACAAGTAACAAAACCGAAAACCCGGCGCACAAATAGATTAGAAAACGAACGAAGCCATCTTTTATTTTTCTGTTATGAATTTCCATCCTTTGCACCTACCTTCCTTGCCTTTAACAATACGAAATTTACAACCATAATGAATACATATAACACAAGACCTACTGTGAACAGAACTTTTCTATGCAAGCCGCTGGCATATCCCATTTCACTTACAATCTGTGTTGTTAATGTTCTTACCGAATTAAATGGTAACGGGATATTTACTGCGCCTCCGGCAACCATATTAATCGCCATAGCCTCGCCAAGTGCTCTTCCTATGCCTAATACAACACCTGTTAAAATTCCTGATTTTGCCGCCGGAATAACCGTCTTAAAAATCGTCTGTTCCTTTGTTGCGCCTAGTGCTAACGATGCAGCTCTTATATTATCTGAAACTGCCTTAAGGGAGGATGTACTAACACTGATTACGGTTGGCAAAATCATAATGGCAAGTACAATAATTGCGGAAAGCATATTGGATCCGCCCGTATATTGATGCGTACTATCTCCTGCATAAATTATTTTTTCAATCTTAAACATCAGTGGATTTAATACCATCATACCGATTAGTCCATAAATAACGGACGGAATAGCAGCCAATAATTCCACTGCACTTCGAACGATATTTCCGATTTTTTTTCCTGCCATCTCCGATATAAAAACAGCAGTCATTAATCCGATTGGCACACCGATCAGAATCGCTGCAAATGTGCCTACAATTGAGGATAGTATAATATACCATATTCCGTATGACGGATTGCTTGCGGTAGGTTTCCACGTTTTACCAAATAATAAGTCGATGCCCCCGACTTCTTTTAAAGCGGGGGCACCTTTTATAACCATATAAAGTGTAATCGCACATACCGCAAATATAGCTACCGCCGCACAGATTAAAAAAATTGTTTTTGCAGTTTTTTCTATAAATGCTTTTTTCTTCATATGTTCCCCTTACTGTGGAATAATAAGTCCAACCTTTTTAATTACTGCCTTACCTTCGTCAGAATTTATATAATCAAACCATGCCTGTACCACTTCATTTTGCTCGCTGATTTGTCCCTTTGTAGCCATTACAAACGGTCTCTGAAGCAGGTATTTTCCGGCAAGAATCTGTTCTTCTGTTGGCTCTACTCCATCAATCTTCATTCCAATAACCGTATCATCTACTACATCAAGAGATACATAACCAATAGCACCGGGAGTTGCTGCAACTTTTGCAAGTACAGCTCCTGTGGAGTCAAGCTCCTGTGCATAGTTACAACTATCCTTTACTTCCAAAAGTTCCTCAAACGCATCTCTTGTACCGGAACCTGCTTCTCTTCCAATTACCACGATAGGCTGGTTATCGCCACCTATTTCGCTCCAATTCGTTATTTCTCCGGTATAGATTTTTGCAAGATCTTTGGACGTAACATCTGTTACACGGTTATCCTTATCTGTAATTACTGCAATTCCATCAATCGCAACTATATTTTCTACACATCCATTTGCCTTCTCATCATCCTTTAACCCCCTCGACGCATTTCCAATATCGATGGAACCTGAAGACAATGCCTCAATTCCTGCTCCTGAACCGGTATATTCTACAGTGACAGTCACGCCCGGATTAGCCTCCATAAAGCTTTCGGACATTGCCTCACATAGTTTTTCCATTGAAGTTGATCCGGCAACCTTCAATGTACCATTTAAGCTTTTGCTGTCCTTTTTCTTAGATCCGCAACCTGTCAATGCAACTGACATCAGACAAACAGCTGTTAACGCTGCAACCATTTTCTTCTTAAACAATTTCTTCTTCATAATAAAAACCTCTTCTTTCTTATTCTTTTTTGGCGCCTTGTTTGTAAAACATGCTTATCATATTCATAAAATGTAAAATATATCATCACGCATATGTAAACCTTAGGTAAAAACTATACAAACTCATGATTGTACAAATAAAGGATTCCACCGAAGTATCCAATTGTGGCAGGATACCCCACAAAGCAAAGCAGCCAATCTATTCCTGAAAATCCCAGATTTCGAGCAATCAACCACGCAACTGCTCCGATTATCGCAGATAATACAGTAAGGCATATAACATATATGCAATTTTTCAATATTCTTTTCACATGTAACTCATTGACATAATTCCAAATATATCTCATTGGTCTCACCTCCATATGGCACAATCTAACAACACAATGTAAAACCCAACACTCCATTTACGTAAAAAAATTGTAAAATTGAGGGACGTAGCATTTGTCACATTCCCACGGAAACACGCACAAAATCAGAAAGAATTGCTCATCAGCAATTCTTTGATTGCACTGCCGGCAGGGCCCCGCGCCACAAGGCCGCAGTAAAAAAGGACATAGCTTTTGTCTTTTCGTGACAAAAGCTATGTCCCTCAATGAACGCGTCCCTCAATGAACGACATCGCGGATATATTTTGTTTTTAAGATTATGTAGAATAGAATTTGTGAGCCGGCGTAAAGGATAAGGCCGATAATTCCCTTGCTCATGAATCCTGTAACGATATTTCCTCCGCCAAAGAGGCTTGAAAGATAGTACATAATCGCAAGTCCCATTACACTTCCGAACAGAGGCGTGAAGTAAACAACGGCCATTTTCTTTTTGATACTCGATTGAATCATTTTGTCGCTAATGCCCATTTTGAACAACTGAACATATTGTTTTTTATCATCCTCAATATCATTGTATTGCTTGAAATAAAGAACAAAGCCGGTTGACACGAAGAACATCAAACACATAGAACAGCTTGTAAACAGGAACATAGAATACCCATGGATCAACGTTTTATACTGCGAAATCCTTGCATTTACAACACCGTCCTCTCCGATTGCTGCCTTCAGCTCATTAAACGTATCTTCTGAATCCTTCCAGTTATTTCCGATATCGATTTTGTGAAGCCTGCCATGTATAAATTCATCACTCATTGATGTATAATCCTCATCCGAAATCACACAAACAATACAAGCATTAAAAACATTCACACATTCAAAATCTCCCTTCACAAATGCGTCAACTGTAAAAGTAAAAGACTTTTCTCCCGAAAAAAACTCTATGTTTTTTCCCACAGCGTAACCATTATTACCCGGAACCCATGAAATTGTAATAATCTGTACACATCCGTTCTCCGGTGCAAAATCTGTTCCATACTTCTGATTATAATCCGATGCTTTCACAACAGGAGCAATCTTTCCCTCCGCGTTTGTAACATATGAAATGTCCATAACTTCATCGGAAAGTATATTTTCCTTGTCAACTATAGATGTAAATGCTTCGCTATCTGCATCCGCCTGAACAAGATATTCAATGTCCTCGGATGAATCCTCTGCAATATCCGTCGATATTTTCAAAAGTGCAATTGGCGAACCGACCAGAAGAACAATCATAGACGCAAGCAGCGATAAGATCATAATAATTTTTGTATTCTGACTGAATTTATAATCCATTCCGGTAACGGAAAGCATATTATTATAATATGATTTTCTCTTTTTTTGAAAATGAATCATGCAGCAAATTCCATAGCGAATAATAAGAAATAATCCCACATATCCGGTACTTAGAAATGTAATTACAACCCATGGTTTGTAATTAATCGTGACATCCCCTGCTACAAAATATAA